>NZ_VOSM01000005.1:300000-403069 GCF_007997015.1 Lujinxingia vulgaris | reverse complement strand
CGCGCCCACCGGGAAGGTTCTTCCGGGTGGGCGCGGGCGTTTGAGAAGGAGAGTTGGAAGCTCGAGGGTCAGGCTAGGTCAGCATACGAGACATAATCTGCATCGGGGTCGTACCAGATGCCTTTGCTGTCGGTGAGTCGATCCTTTCGGGCGTGCTCGGTATTGCCGTTGAGGAAGATACGCACGACGTCAATGCGGTCCTCTTCGTCACGAGTTCTGAAGTAGATGCGGTAGGCCATGTTGCCGTAGCCAAGGCACTGACAATCGGTCTTTTCGGGTGAGTATTGCCCGTGCAGCTTGCTTTTCAGTTGATGGGGGTCACGAAGCGCGTCAATACCTGGTGTGATCGCTCTCTTCCCTTCCTCGCCAATGCGTTTGAGATCTTTTTGTGCCACCCGGGATAGATAGATGTCGGTGGAGGGTTCAGGCGCACGGTTGAGCAGAATCTGACCGAGCCCCGAGGGGATGTAGACATCTTCTTCAAACTCATCCCACAAAGACGCATAAGACGATGTATAAAGGGGCTCGGACAGGTCCAAATCGGCTTCAATTTCTCTGGCGCTGAGTCCGGGGCCGCTGCTCTGGCGAAGAACCGGGATAGCAGCGCTCTCCATCGACGGGTCGATCGAGATGGGCAGGGGCATCAGGGAAAGCAGTTCATCGGAGTGCTCAAAAATGTAACGCGTCTCAGCGCCTTCGAGCATGGCGATGAGGCTCAAATAGGGCACCAGGCTTTTGAACCCACCTGTGGGATTGAAGACCATGTCGTAGCCGCCGGCGTCTCTCAAGATGCGGTACACTGTGTCGATATACTTCGGCAGCCCTTTACGGCGAAACGCGCTCGCGGAGTCTACCCGCAGGCCTTCGATGCGATGGGAGGTGATCGCGACGTCTTTAACACCGCGCGCCGCAAAGAGCGCGTTGAGTGCCAGCTCCACACCTCGGGCGGCGATCACACCGTCGACGGTGTCGCTGCTGAGCAAATGACACTCCAAAAGCTGATCATCGCCCCGGGATTCGAGGATGCGCAGTGTGCTGTTGATCTCCGCCGACGCGCCGTAACTGGTCTCCACCGCCCAGTCGCGAATCGCCTCGATCAAGGCGCGCGCGGGGTTTTGATGCCCCGTCTTCTCCAGAATGGAGCGGGGCTCCTGAGTCTTAACGAGCGTGCTGAGGGACGCTTCAAAGGTCGCGCGCGCATCTTCTGAAAGGGAGCGTTTGTAGTTGTTGAGAATGCTCGTGCCGGTGTTTGCGATAAGCCAGTAATAAGGCATGAAGAGCTCCATAAGTCATAGGGAAGTGATCGAAAATCACCGGAGTCATACACAGAGCCGGGATTAGTTGGGCTACTATGGGAGGAGAGTGCGTTATCGACAAGACCGGCTCCCGTGAACGCGTCCTCCCGGCCAGAGTTCCGAGCAAAGTCTCCCCGACGACCTTCAGGGCAACGGATTGCCACTTTTGTGAAGGCACGGGGACAACTCCCACGGACAAAAAAAGCCACTCCCCCCCATCCGCGAAGTACGCGTCTACAAAGTCGACGGTGAGCGTGGCATCGCCGTCTTATACGGCGATACCTGGGCCATCTTGCGCACCGACCAGAAGTCGACCCTCCTGGATCGCGGCGTCGTGATGCTTCAGCCGAGCCGCATCTGGGGGGAGCGCCTTGAGCCCGTGAAAGTTCCAAAAGACGGGGAGGATATTGGGTTTGATATGACGATACATAACGCCGTGGTGGATCACCGCCTGGCCCGGCTCATCTTAGAGTTTCGTGACGGGGCGCAAACAAGCCTCGACCTGCACTTTGCCGGCGAGTTTGCGCGCCTGCCGGATCTGTGGTCGGAGGAGGAGGGTTGAGGGGTATGGCAGGCAGTGGTCTCGCCCCCCATCAGACTGTCAGCTTCCCAATCTGAAGGTCGTGGGTTCAAATCCTTCTTCACCCCTCACTCGTCCCCTGAGACGCCCCAAACCTCCCCCGCACAAACTCCCCGGATCCACACGTTGGGCAGCGCAACGCCAGCTCGACA
This sequence comes from Lujinxingia vulgaris, assembly GCF_007997015.1. NCBI lineage: Bacteria > Deltaproteobacteria > Bradymonadales > Lujinxingiaceae > Lujinxingia > Lujinxingia vulgaris. Next base: position 401,042 of record NZ_VOSM01000005.1, on the reverse strand, counting down.
ACCTGCCCCCGGTGGACGATCTCACTCACGCTGAGGATGCCCTCGTCGCAGGAGGGGCACGCCACATGGGCGTTGCGATCTTGCGAGAGCGTGACGGCTGTAGCGAGCCAGCGCTGGCGATGTTGATGCGCGGCCAGGTTGGCATCGGAATGGCTTGAAGGTGGGTCGGGCATCGGGACATCCTGCTCGAAAAACAACACGCCAAAGCTGGCGCCAGGCCCATTCTAACGCGCACTCGCCCCATCCTTCCAACGCCACCCTTTTTTCGGATCAAAAAAAAACGGGCGCCCACAAGGGGCGCCCCGATACGAGAAGGGGCACGCGGCCCCCCATGCCCTGGGGTGAGGCCTTGTGCCTCACCCGCACGTGCGTGCCCGGCTTCTAGCTGCCCCCCCATGCCGTAGGGTGAGGCCTTGTGCCTCACCCGCACGTGCGTGCCCGGCCTCTAGCAATTGCTACAAAACCCAAAACTACAACAATTGGACTGACAGACCCTCGAATCCACGCAGAGGGAGCCGTTGGGCACCTTGTTCTGGCAGTCGCCACCGACGTTGCAGAACTGGTTGCTGGAGCAGTGGCCATCGTTGGTGCACTGGGCGCAAAAACCCGCCGAGCAGATGCCCGTGGAGCAGTTGGCGTCGCGCAGGCAGGGGGCGTTGTTGCCCACGTCGTCGACGCAGTTGTTAAAGGCGTCGCAATGCTGGCTTGCGGGGCATTGGGAGTCGTTCTCGCACTGGGCGCAGAAGCCGGCCAGGCAGAGGTCGGTGGTACACGCCGAGTCGCGCAGGCAGGCCGATCCGTTGGGCACATCGTTGACGCAGTTATTAAACGCATCGCAGTGCTGGCTGGCGGGGCACTCGGAGTCGTTTCGGCACTGGGCGCAGAAGCCGTCGAGACACAGGTCGGTGGTGCACGCCGAGTCTTTCAGGCAGGGAGAGCCGTTGCCGACGTCGGGAGCGCAGTTATTCAACGCGTCGCAATGCTCGTTGGCGGAGCAGTTGGCGTCGTTGGCGCATTCGCCGCAGACAAAGGCCGTGCACTGGCCGCTGGTGCACTCAAAGCCCTCGGCGCACACAGAACCGTTGTCTTTGCGCGCGATGCAGGCGCTGGCGCCGGGGGCCGGGTCGAGCGAGCAAAACTCGTTGGAGGCCGGACAGTCGTTCTGCGCGTTGCACTCCACGCAGAAACCCAGGTAGCAGCTGTCGGAGGCGCACTCCAGGTTCTGGGCGCAGGTCGCGCCGTTGGCCTTACGCGCGATGCAGGCGCTTGCGCCGGGGGCGGGATCGAGCGAGCAGAACGTGTGGGCATCCGGGCAGTCGCTCTGCTCGTTGCAGCCGGCACAGAAGCCCAGGTAGCAGCTGTCGGAGGCGCACTCCAGGTCCTGGGCGCAGGCCTGGCCATTGGGTTTGCGATCGATGCACGCGCTCTGGCCCGGCAGCGGGTCCAGCGAGCAGAACTGGTTGGGGTCGGTGCAGTCGGACTGTTCGTCGCAGGCCACGCAGAAGCCCGCAAAGCAGTTGCCGGAGGCGCACTCAAAGGTCTGCGCGCAGGTCTCCCCGTTGGGTTTGGGGGCGATACACGCGCTCTCACCGGGCAGGGGGTTGAGCGAGCAGAAGGTGCCATCGCCGCAGTCGGACTGCTCGTCGCACTCGGTGCAGTAGCCCAGGTAACAGGTGTTGCTGACGCACTCCTGTGCGTTGATGCAGCCCTCACCGATGGCCTTCTTCGGGGAGCAGGTGCCATCGAAGGCGCAGAACTGATCCTCCTGGCAGTCGGAGTCTTGCTCGCAGCCCGTGCAGGTAAAGAGCGAGCAGACCCCGCTGGCGCACTCTTCGGGCTCGGTGCAGAGGCCGCCGCCGGGAAGATCCGCAAAGCAGGCGTTGAACCAGCCGTTGCAGTACTGATCCTCGCGGCAGTCGGCGTTGTCGGTGCAGCTCACGCAGACCCCGAAGAGGTTGCAGACCCCGGCGTCGCAGTCGCTGTCCTGGCGGCAGGTGTCCGGCTGCACCTCGGGGCAGGCCGAGACGATGTCGTTGTCGACACGCGCCCAGTCCAGGGGTTCGGGATCGGCGTTGTAATAGTTGACAAAGATCACGTTGGGCCGGCGCCCCTCTTCCTCCTGGCAGGCGAAGAGGTGGTTCTGCACGTAGCGGTTCCAGCAGGCCGCGCCCACAAAGGTCGACGAGCCCTGGCCGGCGTTATGCACCACGCCATAAACCGGCGAGGAGACGATCGCCTCGGAGGGGCCGATGTTGGTGCTGGTTACGCAGTTGAAGGTGTGGGTGGTGTGCGTCTCCTGCCCGCTGAAGACGATGGTCGGGGGCGGAGTGCGGGGGATGCCGTCGACCACCTCGTAGCGACGCGAGTCGCCCAGAAAGATGTTGAAGGGGGGGACGAAGTCCCGATCGTAGATGACCAGACGCTGGTTGGAGGCGATAAGCTGTGCGCGCGCGGCGGCGAAAGGCTCCAGCGTGGAGAACCCGACGGTGGTGAGGGCGCGGCGGTAGAGAAGTTCGCTTAAGCCGGCCTGGTCGATGACCTCGCGCAGATCGCCACGCTCCAGATACGAGCGCACATAGAGCTGCACGATGCGCGCGGGGTGGCTCAAAAGGTAGTCGCGCACCTCCGCCAGGCGGTCGCGAAGCGGTGTGCTGGCCAGGCCGCAGGTGTCGTCGTCTTTGCAGACGCAGATGGGCCCGGAGCTGGCGCCCGGGGAGCAGTAGTCGACGATGAAGTGAAGCCACTCCACGCCGTCTTCGAGCTGGCGGCGGATCGTCTCGGTCTGGCGGGCGTCGAGCTCGGGGATGCCGTAGGCGATGCTCATCGCGGAGTTCCAGGTGCCCAGCACGGCCTCGTTGTTGAGGGGCTCGTCGCAGGTGAGGTAGGAGGTGGGGGAGGTGCCGCAGCCCTCCCGGACGCAGTCCTCAAAGCAGTGGTTGGGGTTGTTGCGGTACTCGGCGTCGATATCGCAGAAGCCGTCACCGCAGCTTCCGGCCGAGCACAGGCCCAGCTCGCTGATGCAAGATGCGCCATCGAGCTCGCACTTTGGGTCCCCGTTGACGACCACGCAGCCCCCCTCGTCGGGGCGGCACTCAAACGCGGCGCAGCTGCGCATCGACTCCGGGTTGCAGACGTTGTCGACGGGCTCGCAGACCCCCTCGGTGCTGCAGACGCCGGCGCCGCAGGCCATCTCGCAGCTTACGCCCGGGGTGATGCGCTCGGTGCAGCCGCCTTCGCCGTCGCAGGCGGGCACGGTGCAGGGGTTGCCGTCGTCCTCGGCGCAGAGCTGGCCGTCGGGGCCGGCGCACTCCCCGACACACTGGCCCCATGGCGAGCAGGTGTCGTTGATGGTGCTCGGATCGCCGTCGTCGCAGCTTGCGCCCACGTCGATCTCACAGCCTCCGATGCCCTCACGGCAGGCGCCGCCGGTGTGGCAGGGGCCATCGCAGGTCACGGTGCCGTCGCGCTGGCAGCTCCCCTCCTGGCAGGAGTAGGAGGTGACGCAGACGTTGATCTCCGATGACTGGCAGGTGTCGCCATCGAGCGGGGCCGGGTCGTTGTTGCAGTACCCTTCGACGCACTGGTCGAGGGTGCAGGCGTTGCGGTCGTTGCAGTCCGCATCGATCTCGCAGGGGGAGCAGGCCCCCCCGTCGCAGACGTTGGCGCAGTCGTTGGTGATGTCGGCGTCGCACTGGCCGCAGGCGTCTTCATAGGCCGGGCCGTCGAGCTCGCCATTGCAATCGCGGGGGCAGCCGGGGCCCTCCTCCACGCAGTTAAAGCAGCCTCCGTTGAAGCAGGAGGGGTTGAGCGCGTCGCAGCCTGCGTCAATGCCACCGACGACGGTATCGGCGCAGACCGCGCAGGTGCCTGCACCGTCGCAGAACCCCTCCTCCATCTCCGTCTCACCGTAGAGACACGAGGTGCCGGCGCTTAAGGGTACTTCCTCGCAGCCGTTGACGGTGCAGATCGAGGTGACGCAGGGGCCGGAGGGCTCGCATTGGGAGTCGTCGAGATCTTCGCTGATCACACCGGTGGCCGGGTCGCAGCTTCGCTCCACACAGGTGATGGGCTCCATCAGGTCGATCTTCGAGGGGCCCGGCACGCAGCCGGTGGTGGGGTCGGCGCGCTCGTCGCGGGGGGAGCAGAAAGGGGCACGTGCGGCGCAGGCATCGCCCCCACCACAGGAGCTCCCCAGGGGGAGGACATCGCATCTGCCGGTCGAGAAATCGCAGAGGTTCAGGGTACAGCTTGCGCCATCATCGCATTGGGCGTGGTCGGTGCAGCCGGTGCACACGCCGTCCTCACAGCCCAGGCCTTCCGGGCAGTCCGTGCTGTCTTCGCATTGCACGCAGGCCCCATCCACACAAAAGGGCTCGCCGCCACCGCAACCCGAGTCGACGCCGCCTTCGCTATCATCGATGCAGGGGATGCATTGGCCGCCGGAGCACACCATGGTGTCATCCATGCAGAGGGTGCCGTCTTCGGCAGGCTCGATGACACAGCCTTCCACCGGATCGCAGAGGCTCACGGTGCAGGGCTCATCGCTCTCGCAGCGCAGGTCTTCGCCCTGGTGCACGATCTGGTCGTTTTCTTCGTCGCAGAAGTCGAGGGTGCAGCTGATCCCGTCGGCAAGCACCGGGGGCTGACCGGCCACACAGCCGCTCGCGGCGGCCAGCGGGTCTTCGGGGGCGCACATCTCATAGCCGTTGCAGAAGAGCTCGTCGTCGCAGCGGGTGTGCGCGGTGCTCACGACGCATTCGCCGGCCTCGGTGTCGCAAACATCCTCGGTGCAGGCGATGCCATCATCGCAGTCGGCGTCCACCTGGCAGGCCGGGCAGCCCTCGGGGGGGCAGGGGAGCACGGTGTCGCCGGGGCGCGGAATCTGTGTGGCGCCTTCGATGACCCGGGGCTCGCGGACCTTCAGGAGCGTGGCGTCGTCGACATCACCGACATCGTCGGCATCAAGCCCGACGTCGAGGTCGGGGTTTTCACGGTTGGCCGTGTCTTCGCCGGAGCAGGAGAGGGCGCTGAGTGCCAGCAGCATCATCAGGATTATAAACGCCGGACGAAGTCGCGTGCGAGGGTGAGGTCTCATGATCGAGGTCTCTGGGTGAGGTCGCCGCGCTCAAGCGCGGAGAGGTCGGGGGACGTCGAAGTGGGGGCTCGACAGCCGCCAGCGTTACGTGGGGGATGACCTCGGCAGTATCGCGTCGTGTTACCTGATGTGACAATTTGCTGATAAGTAACAGGCATTGCGAAAGGGCGCATAAAATAAGGGGAATCGGGGTGTGGGGCCGGACGAAACCTCGCATAAGGCGCAGATGGTCGTGGGGCTCGGGGAGTCAGATCCGCCGGGCGCTGTTCATCCGGGGGGGAAGTCTGCCATGATGATGTGATCGTGACGCGCCGCGGCACGACGACCACAGTCCGGGGGGCAGACCAGCGAGGATGCAATGGATGATGAAGGGCAACGAGAGGCGGTGAGCGAGGTGTTGGCCAGCGGGGATGCGGCCAGCGAGCGCCTCATCCTGAGCAAGAACGCTGAGCTTGAGGGGCTTGTGGAGGAGGCCCGCGCGCTGCGCGCGCTGCTTGTCTCTTTGAGCGCGCAGGCGGCCAAAAGCGCCGCGCGCGGCCGGGCGCTACGCGAGGAGCGCGCCCGGCTGGAAACAAGACTCGACGCTATCTTCTGCGACCTGGGCGCCCGCGTTTTCGATCTTTTTGATCAGGGGAGCGCGCTGGAGTTCGGAGAGGGGACGGGCTCGCTGGCGAGTGTCGAGTCGGGGGAGGGGGAGGCGTGTGAAGACGGTTCGGCGGCTGAAGAGGCCGAGATCGCGGTGGATGGGCAGGCAACACATACATTGAACGATGATCGTCGGCACGCTGAACCAGGAGAGCCATCAGGCACAGACCTTCCAGACTCGCCGGCGCGCAAACCACCTGTGCTGCGGGTGGCGCCGAGCTTATCCAAAACGATGAAGCTGCGGGCGGGGGCAAAGAGCCACGCGGCCACCGGCGCGCAGATCGTGGCGCATCTCTTGCCGGATATTCGCGATCAGCTCGGGGAGCCGCCTTCGATGGTGCGTTCCTACCCGCAGGTGGTCGGTGAGCTGGGGAGGTTGAAGGCGGCCACCGAGGATGAGCGCCTGCGGGGGTGGGAGGAGCTGCCGCATGAGGTGCAGGTGGCGCTCGGGTGTATGATTACGGCGCGTTATCGCCACCTGCAGGAAGAGACGCCGGCGGCGTGCAGCGGCGTGGTGCAGAACGATAAAGATGCGGTGAAGGTGCTGCATCGCCTGAGCAATCATTTCAACATCACGCGGGCGGGCTTTGTGCACGGGCTCGCGCGCGATCATCAGCCGGCGCATGGGGCGCGCTGGAGCGATGACGCGGCCTACTACCACCGCGAGCTCGCGCGCCTTGCCCATGATCTTTATGGCGAGGAGGTCGAGGAGCAGAGCGCCCCGCAGAACCCGGAGCGGGCGCTGGGGCAGATCGAAGCGCTGATCGACACAAGCCCGCCGGTCGACCGCATTCGCGCGCTGGTCGAAGACATCCTCTCGACTCCGGGGGGCTTAGGCGGCGACGATCCCCGGCTGGTACGCCTGATGCGCCCCTTTCGCGATCATTTGAGCGGCGCGGCCCTCTCGAAACTTCGCCAGGCCATCGACGCGGCCGAGGCCGAAAAAGACGCTGAGCCCGACTTCGTCGAGGAGCTTCTGCCCGAGGGTTGGCCCTGGCATGAGGTGCTTCAAAACTCGCGTGTGGTCATGGTCGGCGGCGATACGCGCAGCGAGGCGCAGGCGCGCATCGAGAAGATCTTTCGGCCCGGGTCTTTTGAGTGGATTCCGGTCAAGAAGGGCGAAAACATGCGCCAGGTGCAGGCCCTGGCCGGCCGCATGCTTCAGGGGAGCGTGGATATTGTGATCCTGCTCACCGACTTCTTGAGCCATAAGGCCAGCGACCAGCTCACCGACGCCGCTGGCAAGTCGTCGGTGGAGCTCGTCTACTGCAACCGGGGCTACGGGGTGGCGCAGCTGCGCGAGGGCATCGAGAACTTCGTCAAGCTCGATCGAGCCGAGCGAAGCGAGGTTTGAGGTGAGGCTCATCATTGTGAAATGTGTGCACATCCTGAAGGTTTGAACTCCCCTGACACCTTTGCTATCGCTCCTCCATCTGAGGGATAGCACTATGTCACACCTTAATAAGGGAGAGGATGCGATGCGCGCGCGAAACCTGATGGCGATGATGATGGTGGTGATGATGACGCTGGCATTTGGGACGGCGGCCTGCGGCGATGATGACGACACCAGCGCCGCCCCCCACACGTCGGAGGATGCGGGCAGCGACGCCGGAGCCGACACAGGCCTGGGATGTACCGAGCCCGATCCGACCGGTTGCACCGACGACGATCAATGCCCGGGGGATCAATTCTGCGCCCGCGGTGAGGATGTATGCCAACCGTCGAGCTGCATATGCTCAGAGGAGGGTGTGTGGTACTGCTCGGAAGACTGTGGAGGCGGGGAGTGCCGCGACCCGGAGGCTCGCTGCGAAGAGCCCAACCCTGCCGGCTGTCTGGACCACGAGGAGTGCGCCAGCAATGAGCTCTGCGTGCCCGACGAGGAGCAGTGTACCCCTACCGAATGTGTGTGCACCGAGGAGGGGGAGTGGTTCTGCAACCGCGATTGCTCTGGCAAGGTCTGCAAGCCGGCCGATGAAGCGTGCCAGGGCCCTAATCCCCAGGGCTGCACCCAAAGCTCGGACTGCGGTGCCGAAGATCTTCGATGCGATATCGACGACGAGGTGTGTATTCCCACCGACTGCAGCTGCCAGGGAGGCGAATGGGTCTGCGACGAAGAGTGTGGTGGCGGGGTCTGTAAGCGGGTGTTAGACGGGCTTTCATGCGATCTCTTCGAGAGACCTCAGGGCTGCACCCCGGGAAGCTGTCCGGCCGGGAGGACGTGTGTGATCGATCCTGAGGTCTGCATCTCTTCCTACTGCGTCTGCACGGACACCGGGGAGTGGGCCTGCGTCGATGACTGCGCCGGCGGGGAGTGTCGCGACATCTAAGTTGGCGTGGCGAGGGGTTAAACACAGGGCCGGAAAGCAATCCGGCCGGATCTGACGAGCTTGCATCTCGCCGGGAGTGTCGACTACAACGCGCGCAATTCTGACTGAGAACACGGTCGATCGTCGCTGACCCTCCCTGGAATGAGAGCATTGAGCCGCCTATGCTTCCGCCTTACCTGCGTATCAATGGATTGCGCCTGGAGTTTCGCCCCACCACCTCGTTGAGCGCCGCCGAAGTTGAGAGGGTCTGCGCCTTTGCCAGCCGCTTTATGGAGGGCCGCCCCGAGGTGATCGAAGAGGGGTATTTGAGCAAACGCGACGTGATCCTTGTGCGCGAGCGCCCCGACGGGCCGCTTGTGGGCGTGGGCACGATGGATGTGCAGCGCTACGAGGTGGAGGGCCAGACGCGCATCGTGCTCTACCCGGGCAACGCGCTTTTGGAGCCCCATGTTCGCGGCAAGAACGTGCTGCAGACGGTGGTGATGGCCTACTTCCTGGAGGCGCGGCTCAAGCACCCGCGCACCCCGATCGACCTGGCGATGGCGGTGTTCAGCTACAAGAGCTACCTGCTGCTTCCTCGCACCTACCAGACCTTCTGGCCGCGCTACGAACAGCCGACGCCGGCGGCCGAGCGCGAGCTGATGCGGCAGGTCGCCACCCGCTACAGTGACAACGTGCGCCCGGGCCCCGGCGGCGAATGGATCGGCACGGTGCCCAAACACCTGCGGGGTGATGTGGCGCCGATCACCGAGCGCGAGCTCAGCGACCCGCACGTCAGTTACTTCTATGCGCAGAACCCGGGCTTTGGTCAGGGGGATGTGCTGATCACGCTCACCCCGCTCGATCTTTCGAACTGGCGGGCGATGGTGCGCACCACGCTCAAGCGGCAGCTGCGGCGACAGGGGAAGGTGGCGGGTGCGGCATGAGAGGGCGTTGATGGGGTGACGAGTCTCTCCCCACCTTGCCTCCACCCCCACCACGCATTACAACTAAGGGCATCGCACCACCCACCCAACCCGTTATTCTGGAGGAGGACCCAATGTCGTATTACAAAGAGATCGATGGCAAGAAGTACGATCGTGAGCTGCTGGAGTTGGCCGAGAAGTTGACCAAAGGCCAGGGCGACGGGCGCCTCTCCAAGAGCGATGCGGACCGGTTGCTGGAGGCGGTCAAGGATGGCAACAGCTACACCGATGTAGAGAAAGACACGGTGAAGTACATCCGCGACAATTTTAGCTGGACCGATGCGGCCGATGAGTACTTCCGCACCGAGATTCGCAAGTGGGCGGCGACCAAATAAGGCGCCGCGCTTCGGCGCGAAGACGATCGAGACGAAAAAAGCCCCGCGACCGATATGGTCGCGGGGCTTTTTTGTGGGTCGTGTTTCAGCTCGACCGGCTCAGCCCTGGGGCTGAGCCGGTCGAGGTAGAGATAGCCTTAAAGGAAGCTGTGCTCAGGTTGGGCGAAGCGCAGGTTGTCGATCCAGCCCTGATCGCTGCCGCCGCTGGCGCTGCTGTCCTTTACGTAGATCCAGGAGAAGGTGTAGATGCCGGCTTCCGGGATGTCGTAGGAAACGGTGCTCCAGTCTAAGTCCCCGTGGATTCGCGTCACATAAGCGTCGAAAAAACTGCAATCTGCCGCGGCACTGTCGCAGAAGACCAGGCCGTCATAGAAAGTGAAGGTCCGTTCGGAGTCGACGTTCCAATCGAAGACGAAGGTGCCGGGGCCATCAAACTCCAGCGTGATCTCCAACTCCGAGCGCTCACTGTGAGTGATGCCCCCGCTGGTCAGAGCGTAGGTGCCCTCCGAGGAGCTGCCGTCGGTGATCTCCCAGGGGAGCACGCCGCCGGTGACGAACTCGGTGGGCAGGGTGCCGTCTTCGAAATCGAAGAGGGTGGTGGAGGGGCTGGAGCTGACGAGCTCAACCGCGCTCGCGAAGTTCAGATACTGCACCAGCAGACGCACGTTACCCTGAGCAGTCTCGAAGGCGAAAATGTTGGCGATGTCGCCGGGGAAGATCGCGGAATCGACGCCATCTTCAAAGTCGAGGAGCACGCCACCGGCGTTGAGCTGGATGGCGCCAAAACCGTCGACGAGATAGTCGGCAAAGTCGCCGACCGCACCCACGGGAAGAGCGCTGACCAGAGTGGCGAGGTTGTCGATGTCGGGACCGGTGCTGACGTCGACGGGGCCGGCGATCTCGGCCAGGTGAACCAGACGCAGGCTGGCGCTGTCTTCGTCGGCCGGTGCGCTCAGATCGTCTTCGAGCAGCGTGAAGTCGAGCGCGCCCCCGGTGCCGTGAGCAACGACCGTATAGTGGACGGCGGGCTCAAAGGTGAAGTCGTCGGAGGTGCCGATCGACGAGCCCTCTTCGAGCACATCAAAACTTGCGGTGCCCGGCTCAAGCTCAAGCAAACTCGCTGTCGAGCCAAAGGTCAGCGCCGCTTCGGACTCGGTGGAGCCGGAGAGGGCAAAGTCAATCTCACCGGCGCCGGGGAAGATATGCACGAAGCGGACATAGCTCAGGTAGGGCTCGACCTCGCCGAAGGTAAGTGTGACGACATCAGTGCCGCACTGGCCGGCGGCCACCACGGTGATCGGCTCAACCTCGCCAAGTTCCTGCGGGGTGATCGTGAAGCTGGTGTTGGAGGCGAGTGAGGGCTCAAGCGCATCGCCGCCTACAAAGGCCAGGGAGACATTGGCGTCGTCGTTGGTCGCCACGGTGATCGGGGCGCTTTCCTGGCCCTGGTAGAGGGCCTGGTCGGCGCCGGTGACACCGGTGATGGCAAAGGCCTCGTCGCAGAGGTCGTTTGCGCCATCGTTCTGGTTGCAGACGGTCTCGGAGGCGTCGACCTCGTCTTCGTCGAGGACGTCGTCGCCGTTGTCGTCGATGCCGACCGAGACGGTGACGCCGCCGTTGGCGCAGACTTCGCCGGGCTCAACGCTCTCGGTGATGACGAGCGAGTTGAGACCCGCTTCGCCGTCGGTGCCGTCGTCGCCGTCGTCGCCGTCTTCGCCGTCGGTGCCGGGCTGTCCGGCTTCGCCGGGCTCGCCCTGCTCACCGAGGGGGCCCTGGGGGCCCTGGGCGCCCTGCTCGGCTTCGGCGCCGCCACAGGCGAGTGCGCCGGTGGTCAGGGCCGCGCAGAGCAGCAGGCGTAATGTATAGGATGGAGATGTGTTCATAGCGTCGGTACTCCAGAAATGGGGCTTCATCGTGCCTTCGAGGCCGGGCGCCTCCGCGAAAAGTTGGGAGGTGCCGCGGCTGCAATGATCGCGTGAGGTTGTGCTTAAGCGCGATCAGGGAAGGCCGGGGGTGAAGGTCAGGTTGTCGATCCACCCGCGATCATCACCTCCAGCAGTAGAGCTGTCTTTGCGGTAGAGCCAGGTGAAGGTGTAGGTGCCCGCTTCCGGAATCTCGTAGGTGATGTTGGTCCAGGCCACTTCACCGCTGATGCGCTCGATGTAGTTGCTGAAGTAGTTGCAGTCCTCGCCCTCGGTGTCGCAGAAGATCAGGCCGTCGTAGAAGCTGTACCCTTCGGGCTCGGAGCTGACACTCCAGTCGAAGGCGAAGACACCGGCTTCGTCGAACTCAACGGTCATCTCAAGCCAGGACGTCTGGTAGTTCTCAATGATGCTGTTGGTGGCCGAGAAGTCACCGGTGTTGGAGTTGGCATCGGTGACCATCCATTCGGCGGCGCCGCCAGTGCGGAACGTGGCGTTGAGCGCGTCGGCGTCAATGGCGACCGGCAAGGTCTCCAGACCGGGAATGAGGATGGCGTTCTGGCCGGCATCGCTGAGCTGTTGGACGAAGATGTGGGGTTCTCCTTCGAGCATGAAGGCGAAGGCGTTAGCGATGGCGCCTTCAGCGAAGGTCATCGACGAGAAGCCGACGTAATCGAAGAGGGTCCCGGCCGAATCGATCTGCACGAACTCTACGCCGGTGGCGAGGTCGGCGGCGTCGGCGGCGGCGGCGAAGGCCAGGTCGGCGACGAGCTCGGCAGCGGAGGTTTCGTCCGCGCCGGCGCTGATGGCGACGTTGCCCACGCCGTCGGCGGCGTGGATGGCGCGCAGACGGAAGGTGTCATCGGCCAGGGGGCTGACGACGTCGTCTTCGAGGATCATGAAGTCCAGCGCGCCGGCGTTGCTGTAGGCGACCACGGTGTAGGATTCACCCAGCAGGAAGTCGGCCGGGTCGGTGGTACCGACGGGGGAGCCTTCGGAGAGGAGGTCGAAGCTGTAGTTGCCCGGGTCGACTTCCAGGGGGCCTTCGGCGGTGGCGAAGTCGATGGAGGTCAGCACCTCGGTGGTGCCGTTGAGGGCCACGTCGACTTCACCGGCGCCTTCAAAGAGGTGCACCAGGCGGATGTTGGCCACCGGCGCTTCAACTTCCTCGACGGTGAAGTTGACCACCGCGGTGCCACACTCGCCATTGGCGATAAGCGCGAACTCAAGGCTCTCGCTCTCGTCGAGGAGGTCTTCGGGGGTGAGGGTGAAGGTGCCGTCGCCGGCGGAGGCGTCGAACTCCGCGCCATGACCGATGAAGCTCAGGCTGAGGTCGCCTTCGCCGTTGGTCTCCACGGTGATCGGGTCGCTGGCGTTGCCGGCGAAGAAGCGCTGGTCGATGCCGGTGAGGCCGGTGATGGCCAGGGCTTCGTCGCAGAGGAGGGAGCCGTCGACGCCGTTGCAGACGTTTTCGGTGGAGGTGATCTCGTCTTCGTCGAGGACGCCATCGGCGTTGGCGTCGACGCCCGAGGAGATGGCCACGCCGCCATTGGCGCAGACATCGCCGGGCTCAATGGTTTCGGTGGCGATCAGGGAGTTGAGGCCGTCGGCGCCATCCTCACCGTCTTCGCCATCTTCGCCGTCCTCACCGTCGGCGCCCGGGGCGCCGTCTTCACCCGGCTCACCCTGGGGGCCTTGCTCCCCTGCGGGGCCTTCGGGGCCGGTGGCCCCCTGCTCAACTTCCCCACCACATGCGACCGCGCCGGCTGCGAACATCGCGCAGATCAGCAGACGAATTCCCTGCTTGCTACCAAACTTCATACGTCTGTGCCTCGGTTGATTTTGTCTTACGACAATGTGCGTCAGCTGCCTCCTGCCACCACGGTCAGGGCGGCGTGCTGACGCCAGAATAAATGACGAGTTGGCGGTACCTTAGCACATTTTGAAGCAAAATGTAGTCGGATGTGTGCCTGCCTCTTTTTCCGGGGTGTTTTTCTCCGGTGGCCAGCGATTTAAACGCGCCGCAGAGGGCTTCAAGCCTTCACGCGCGTGTCACTGTACAAACGCGGCGAGCTTGGGGAGGATACGGGCCTGAGCAGGAGAGCTAATGTTGAGGGCCGAGGGCATGGTGTTAATGCGTGCGCGGTGCCAGCTGCAAGGCGCGCTCTGACGCGCCCTAATGACGTGGAGCAGTAGAGGATGACGATGAAAGCAAAAATTTTGATTGGCGTGCTGGCGAGTCTGGCGTGGAGCGGGTGCGGCGACGATGGGCCGCGTCGCGGGGAGGCCAGCGGCTGCGATGCGGCGGTGGAGGCGAACTGCCCGGGGCTTCCGGATAGCGGTGATGAGGAGGATACGGGCGATCCTCAGTTTGATGTCTCGGAGCCGGATGCTTCAGACCCCGAGCCGGATACCGACCCTGAGCCCGATCCCGATGGCACGCTCTACCCGCTGGGGCCGGAGTTCGGGGTCGTGGACGGGCGTTTTGACGAGCGCCTGGAGGCGGCCTTTGACGGGCAGATCGATCAGGGGGTGGATGCGGCGGCGATCACGCCGATCTATGAAAACCTGGATGATGATCCGCTGCTTTATAAGGAGTTCCGTTGCGAGACGCGGCTGCGACGCCTGGAGGTGCACGCGCCCGAAGATGGGTTCTTCATTTATGACGAGACGAACTTCCCCGCCGGCGGCAGCGGGACGGTGCAGGTGGTGGGGCGCCGCGCCGACAATACCCACTGGTATGGCGTGACCTCCAAGCCTTTTGATGCCGAGAGCCCGGTGGTCTTTACCCCGGAGGAACTGAGCAACGCGCGCGACTATGTAGCCTACGGCGTGACCTTTGCCTCGGATTCGCCCCTGGTTGGCGAGGTGCAGGTGGCTGAGGTCAGCCTCTTTGGCTACTGCGCAACCCCGGAGCACGAGATCGCCTGGGAGGCCACCGAGTGGCTCTGCACCGGGGTGGAGTGTGTGAACGAGACTAACCCCGGCGGCGTGGCCACGCGCACGGTGACGTGTGCGCGCGACGCCGGCGGCTTTGCGCACCCTGAGTTCTGTGAAGGGGAGGAGCCCGCGTCGCAGGGGGAGAGCTGCGAGCTGAGATGCCCCTACACGCTGACCCATGTGGGCGGCCGGCCCTTTACCTACAGCAACGAATCGGGGTGGTTGCATGAGGGCAACGTCGAGCGCCGCGCCGGTCCGCTGCCTTCCAATGTGGAGCACGGCACCACGGTAGAGGCCATTGAGGGCAAACCCTGCTCGATCCTCACCGAGAACCCGCTGGCCTACTACGTGGGCATCTCCTGCACGGTGCCGGTGGAGGAGGGGGAAGAGAGGCTTTACTGTGCGTTCCGGTGTGAGTGATGCGTGCCGAGCGCCCCAGGACGACGCTGGCTGTGTCGCTGCGTCGTCGCGGTAGCGCTGCTACACGCTCCTCCTGGCTCCTTGCCGGCCCCGCCCTGGATGCGCTCGGGGTTTTTATTTTTCGAGAAGTGCCGAGCTCACTCAGGACGACGCTGACGGCGTCGCTGCGTCGTCGCGGTGGCGCTGCCACAGCGTCGTCCTGGCTCCTTGTCAGGCCCCGCCCTGGGGCGCTCGGGTCGGCGGTTTCGGGGGGACTTTCCCGAGCGGGAAAATTGTGGGGGAGTTGGTGAAACGAAGGGGGGATTTTCCCGAACGGGAAGATTGTGTTGATGGGAGGACGTGGCGTTGCTAATTTTCCCGAACGGGAAAGTTGCATCATCGCCGGGTGGTGAGTTCCCGTGTTGCGTGCTGACGCAGTGGAGGAACGTGATGAAGACGCGAGAGCCGATACACAGCGTGGCGGAGTTGGGGGCAAGAATTCGGGAGGCGCGCCAGTCGCAGGGGTTGACCCAGCAGGAGTTTGCCGATGCGTGCGGCGTGGGGGTGCGCTTTCTCTCGGAGGTTGAACGCGGCAAAGAAAGCGCGGAGATCGGGTTGGTGCTGCGGTTGCTCAGCCGAGCGGGGCTCGATGTGATGGTGTTGCGTCGACACCATGAGCAGAGCCGGTACTGGGGCGAGTCGCGGTATGAATGAGGCGGCGCTGTGGGTGTATTATGAGGATCGTCGGGTCGGTAGAGCCGACCTGCATGACGGCGATCGTCTGAGTTTCGTCTACGATTCAGATTGGCTCGCCCACGGTGGGGCTTTTGCGCTGAGCCAGTCGTTGCCGCTTCGGGAGAGAGGTTTCGGCCCGGAGGTGGCGCACGCGTTTTTCGAGAATCTTTTGCCGGAGGGGGGAGCTCGCGAGATGATCGCGGCGCAGTTGGGCATAAGCGTCGAGAATGATGTCGCGTTGTTGGCGGCGTTGGGCGAGGAGACGGCCGGGGCTTTTCGTATCGTCGGAGCCGAAACACAAACGAAGCAACGTTTTGCAAACGCACGAGTTCGTCGCATCCTCACCACGTCTGAATTGGAGCGTTGGGCTGATGGCGAGCCTGTGGGCTGGGCAGAAGAATCAGGTGAGCCGCCGCGTTTATCCCTGGCCGGCGCTCAGCACAAAATGGCGTGCATTCGGGAGGGGGACCACTACGTGGTGCCGGCAAGTCATGAGGCGAGCACCCATATCTTGAAGTTTGACTCTTTGAGGTTTCGGCATCTTTCAGTGAACGAGTTTTTGACGATGCGTTTTGCCGCAGCGCTGGGGCTGCCCGTCTGTCATGTCGACCTTGACGTTGGGGCGAGCACCCCTTTTCTGGTCGTGGAGCGTTATGATCGGCGTGACCTCGATGGGGCGACGGTGCGTCTTCATCAAGAGGATTTTTGTCAGGTCTTCGCTTTGTCACGGCATCGCAAGTACCAGAGTGAAGGGGGCCCCACACTGCTGGAGATCGGCAGGCGTTTAGGTGAGGTGTCGACGCAAGCCGCAAAGGACCTTGTGAACCTGCTGCGGTGGGTGATGTTCAACGCGTTGAGCGGCAACGCGGATGGACACGCCAAAAATCTATCGCTGCTCTATGGCGCGAGAGGTCCTTGTCTTGCGCCCTTTTACGATCTTGTGTGCACCCGGGCGATTGAGGGGGTGCATACGGGGTTGGCGATGGCTGTGGATGGCGAAGTCAACGCAGATCGTTTGCGACCGCGCCACTTCGAAGCGCTCGCCGAGGGCTGGGATATGCGCCCCGCACTTGCGACGCGAGAGCTTGAGCGTCTTTTGGGTCAACGTAAAAGAGCCTGGGAGACGGCGCTCGCTGCATTGCACGAGCATGTTGAGTACTCGCCAGCCGTCGAGAGGGTCGAACGCGCGATGGAGCAACGCGCCCGTGCGCTCGAAAACAACCTGCGTCAGGACCGTCCCTGATCGTGGAGGGGGATGAAGAGGGCGATGACGATCTTCATCTCGCGGGGGTAGGCGAAGGGGGAGGGGCGGGTGTGGGCGGGGCCGCGGTCGCGGTAGCCAGTGATGAGGTGTTCGATGCGCGCGATCAGCGGCCAGCCGGCGTCGAGGAGGCGCGCGGGCATCTTGTTGAGTCGGCGAGGAACGTAGCCGATGCGGCGGTCGCCGGCGTAGAGGGCGATGGCGCGGGCGTCGTAGGGGTTGTCGGGCTCGCGTACCACGCGCAGGCGTTGGCCCAGATCCAGGGGAAAGGCGGCCAGCTGGAACTCATGAAATTGCAGGCCGGCCACCGGGGTGTGGATGAGCAGGGCGTGACCCGGGGGCGGCGGTGGCGAGGTGCGGTGATGGCGCGAGCTTTCGATTCGGTGCATGGGAGCCTCCGGGTTGCGAGTGAGGTTTTTCTCATGCCTCAAGATAGGGGCGTGGATGACGCCGGGACAGCGCGTGTTTGAGCCTCCTGCGATCAAATGATTGAATAGGCTGGTTTTTTTTGCGTAAGAGAGGCCCCTGCGGGGAAGGATGTGGCCCGGATGAATGGAGGCCGTCCTCGCCAGATCCTGGAACCAGGTGTAAGGACGAGGGCCCCACAGGTTGAATATGGAGTGCGACGACGCCTTCGAGGCGCGGCGCGATCGAAGACTTAATGTCGAAATGTGTTGATGGAGAAAGGTATGAAACGAATCATGATCGTCATGTTGGCCGCCGCGTGGATCACCGGATGCTCAAGCGACTCGCCGGATCCCACCCCGATCGCAGAGCCGGACGCCGGTGATATTTCGGATGTTTCGGAGGACGCGGATGTCGATGAGGAGGCGGATGTCGCCGATGCGGAAGACGAGGACACCGCCGCAGACGAAGACGCCGCCGATGTGACGGAAGAGGACACGGGCAACGACGATGACGACGAACTTCCGAGCGACTCTGTGAGGTTCTGGGGCGAGGATGTGCGTTATGCGTATCGCCTCGGGGAGGAGGTGGCGTCGCTGGAAGAGGTCTTCTTGCTGGTGGACGCGAAGCTGGAAAACATCAGCGCGGACCCGGGTGTGGGGATGGCGCTGGAAGATCTGGAGCTTCAGATCTCCACCACCGAGGGCGATGTCTGGGTGGAGGCGATGGCTCTGGGCGCGGAGCTTGAGGGTGGATGCGCTTCGGGCACTCCGGCCGAGATTGCGGCGACAGGTGAAGAGAGCATCTGCACGGTCGCCTTCCGGATCTCTCCGGATACCACGGCGACCTTCTTGCGCTACACCAACCCGCGGATTTTCGGGGGTAAGATGGCTGCGATCTCGATGCCGCTGGACGGGCCGGTGACCGAGACGATGCTCCAGGAGGTGCGCGAGACCTACGCGCAGCGCGTTGTGACGTCGCTCGAAGCGAGCTGCGCCTGCGATAGCGAGCCCTTCTCCAGCGAGCAGGAGTGCGTGGATGCGCTCGTGCACGATATGAGCGGCTGCGACGAGGTGGTGCTGCGCGACCGAGGCGCGATGTATGAGACGATTGAGTGTCTCAACGCCTTCACGCTCATGGAAGCGAACTGCTACGAGACCTGCGGTGAGGCGCAGTCCTGCGTGGACACGCTCGGTTTTGAGAGTTGCTGGGAGATCCTCGATGAGCCGCTGCGTACGGAGCTGCGTGGCTGCTGAAGAGCTGCCGGCTGAAGAGCTGCCGGGCAGGTCGCCGCACATGAGCAGCGAGATGCTGCGCCAGGTTTTTTGCTCATGGTTCAGTGCTCAGTGCGATCCGCTCCCGGTGCCGGGGCGCTCGTTGAGCTGAAGGTCGAGCTCGACCTTTCGCATGCCGATGCCGCGGCTTGTCGTGGCGTCGGGCTCGACGTAGCGAAGATCGCGGATGAAGACGGTGTGGCCCTCCTGGTGGGATCGCACTTCGATGGCCGTGTCCACACCGCAGTCGACCCGGTCGAACGCGTCGACCAGGAAGTCCGCGTCCCGCATGCTGAGGTCCTCGAAGAAGCGGTCGCCCTGGAGCACCGCGCCCCAGTCGATGTCCTTGTCACCGAAGTCGTAGAGCCCCGGCTCGAGCGTCTCCTCCCAGCACGCGCCGAGCAGCGCGTCGACCTGCCCGCCGCTCTTAACAAACTTCCGGTCGGCCAGGACACGCTCCTCGCAGACCTTCATGCCGCGGATGCGGCCCGTGAGCCCCGATGGGCAGGTGATGACGTGGGACATGCGCTCTCCTCCGATACGGTGTTCCCCTCGTGGGGGTCGTCGGAGGACGGCAGGTGCACGGCCTCCATCGGAGTAGAGCCGGGGATGTGGGGGCGTGGGACGGCACACGTCCTGGGACTCGGCCTCGAAAAAATCGGATCGACCCTTGACTCTGTAGTATACTACAGGCCTTACGTTGTCTGTGTAGAGGGTAACCGCCTCCCCGGAGACGACGTGAACAACGCCACGAACAGCACCACGCTCACAATCGGAAAGGTCGCCAAGCGCGCCGGGATCGGCGTGGAGACCATCCGCTTTTACGAGCGAGAGAAGCTCCTACCGGAGCCCGCGCGCGACCCGTCGAGCGGCTATCGACGCTACCCCGAGAGCACGATCTCGCGCTTGCAGTTCATCGCCCGCGCGAAGGAACTCGGGTTCACCTTGCGGGAGACACGGGAGCTCCTCGAGCTCCGCGCGGGACCCGCGACGTGTGGGACTGTGAGAGCGCGTGCCGAGGACAAGATCGACGACGTCCGCCGAAAGATCGAGGACCTCCAGCGAATCGAGCGCGCACTCCTGACGTTGGCGGAGGCATGCCCCGGTGACGGCGCCTTGGACGACTGCCCCATCTTGGGGGCTCTTGAGGGAGGGTTCGGCGATGGAGGTTGAGCTCATCTGGCAGCGTGATTGCCCGAACGTCACCGCGGCCCGGCAGAACCTCATGCGGGCCTTCTCCGTCGCCGGCGTCCCAGCGCGGTGGCGCGAGTGGTGCGTCGATGAGACGGACTGCCCCGATCACGCTCGCGCGTTCGGCTCCCCGAGCATCCTCGTCGATGGAGTCGACGTTGCGGGCCATCCAGCCGGCAACGGTCAATCGTGCCGTCTCTACCACGCGGCCGATGGCGCTCTCCTCGGCGCGCCTTCCGCCGACGTCATCGCCGCCGCGTTGAGGCCTCCGGCCCAGCTTGCCGCTCCACCGAACGGCGACCGGTTCTCCTGGAAACGACTCGCCGCGGCAGCGCCCGCCTTCGGGGTTGCGTTACTGCCCAAGATCGCCTGCCCAGCGTGCTGGCCTGCATACGCGGGGGTGCTCAGCTCGCTGGGGGTCTCGTTCCTGATCGACGCCCGCTACCTGTTCGCCCTGACGGCTGCCTTCCTCGTCGTCGCGCTGTTCTTCCTGGGGTTCCGCGCAAAGCGTCGTCGCGGACACGGACCCCTCGCGCTCGGGCTCATCGCCTCGGCGCTCCTGCTCATCGGCAAGTTCTACTTCGAGAGCGACCCCGCCATGTTCGGCGGCGTGGGCGTCTTGATGATCGCCTCTTTCTGGAATTCGTGGCCTCGCAAGCTGGCCGCATCGCCGGAGTGCTCGGCATGTGAGCCGACCGCGCCGGTCAGGTCGTGCTGTGACACGACAACACCCCAAGCCCCGACCGCACAAAGCGCGTCGGCCATTCAAGGAGAAACAACATGAGTCAACGTCACATCGAAATCTTCAGCGCTGGTTGCCCGGCATGCGTCGACACCATCGATCTCGTCAACGATACGATCTGCGGGTCGTGTTCGGTGGAGGTCCTCGACATGAGCGACACCGAAGTCGCCGCTCGAGCGCGCAACCTGGGAATCAGGTCCGTCCCGGCCGTGGTGGTCGACGGCAAGCTCCTCGACTGCTGCGCGGGGGGGGTCGACAAGGCTTCGCTCCAGGCGGCTGGCGTCGGGAGGCCCACCGCATGAAGCCTCGGCTGCTTCAACTGCTCGTCGGCAGCCTGCTCGCGGCCCTCGCCGCGGGCGGCTGCTCGCGGGCCGAGCCGCCACCGCCTCAGACCTTCGAGGGGGCAGAGCAGGAGTCAGCGGGGTCCAATGAGGCGGCGGAAGCCGAGGCCGTCATCGCCGTCGAGGGGATAGTCTGCCAGGGATGCGCGAACGCGGCCGCCGAGGCTGCTTCCCAGGTGCCTGGCTGTGTCTCTGCGCGCGGCGTGTTCGAGGACGGTACCGTCGTCGTCCGCTACCGCCCAGACGCGACCACGCCAGAGGCCATAGCAGCCGCCATCACAGGCGCTGACCGCGGCGACGCGCCGGCGTTCACGGCACGCGTCGCGTCCCCTTGAGCCAGTGGCCTCCGCCTACTGGATCAGCTCGAAGAAGTCGTAGGTCAGCGTCACCGACTCGATGACGTTCTCGTCGCTCTCGTTGTCCCAGTCGCCAGCGACGAACTTCACGGGCCACGCGCGGGAGAGCGACCAGCGCCGCAGCGTCGTGCCGTCGCGGTCCTGCTGCACGATGTCGAGGTTGCGCTTGTAGTTGACATCGGTCAGGCCGAGGCCGCTCAAGGTGAGCGCCACGTCCTGGAACCAGTCGAAGATGTTGCGGTTCTGGGTAGCGCCGCGAACGAAAATGACGTCTGCGAAGGTCAACCGGTCGGAACTCTTGTTCGGGATGAGCGAGCCGCCCGCGAAGTGCTGGACGTTCGCCACCTCGATCGAGAGCTCGCTGCATTTGTGGAAGCCGGCGTGCGTGATGTTGTATTAGAGTGAAATGTGCTTGATCCACGATGACGCCGTCAAATGCCCTGGAAAAGGACGTGGACCACGGTGGAATGCTGGAGCCGCGCACATGAAACTAACTGTTTCAAAGGACGGCTAGCAGCACCTGGACGTGTGCGCTTCCTCGATGAGAGCAGATGTTTTGTTAGTCTGCGATAAGCCGCCGTATACGGAACCGCGTATACAGTGGTGTGGTAGCCCGGGGCGAGACATCACCCCGGGCTACCCGATTTTTTAGTCGGAGTTGCCGGGGCGCTCGTTGAGCTGAAGGTCGAGCTCGACCTTTCGCATGCCGATGCCGCGGCTTGTCGTGGCGTCGGGCTCGACGTAGCGAAGATCGCGGATGAAGACGGTGTGGCCCTCCTGGTGGGATTGCACCTCGAAGACGGGGAAGCGCACCCAGTTGGCAAAGCCGCGCTGGGAGGGGGCGTTGAGTGCGGCCTGGGCGATGGGGTCGGGTTCTTCGATGGGGACGGGGGCGTAGCGGGAGGTGATGGCGTCTGTGCCGGGCCAGAGGTTGAGTTTGAGGGCGTGGTAGTGGGTGGAGGACCTGGCGAGCACTTCGCGGGCGAAGGGGTTTGCGGCGGCGGGGCCGGTCATCACGGCTTCGGCGTCGACGCCCTGGCTGGCCAGATGCTCGGTGACGCGGGAGGAGGCCAGGGTGTTGCCCAGGCCCATCAGCCCCAGGTAGGTGCAGAAGATGGCCAGGCAGGAAGCCGCCGCCAGGCGGCGTTTGTCGGGGGTGTAGCCCGAGGCGCGAAGGGCAATAATGGCGGCAAGGCCCACCCACCAGGCGATGCGGGCCGGGGTGGGGACCATCTCAGCCAGGGTGATCACGGCGCTCATCGCGGCGCCGAGGATGGCCCAGGCGCCGATGGCCAGGCGACGTTGGGAGTAGGTCAGCACGATGGTGGCGCCCATCAACAACCACATCCAGGGGTCGATGATGAAGAGGGTGTCGCCGTAGAACCAGCGCCCGTCGAAGGGCATCAAAAGTCGCACGCCGTAGGTGTTGAGCCAGTCGAGCGCGGGGTGGCTTAAGGTGCCCAGGTAGGCCAGGCCTAAGGTGACGCGGGGGTCGACGGGGACTTTTTGAGGATCGCGTCGGCGTCGCCAGAGCCGGTCGTAGGCCAGCATCAGGGCGGTGAGGATCAGCGGCAGGAGGATCATGGCGAGCACCCCGTGGGTGTGGCCGCGGCGGTGCAGGAGTGAGGCGTCGTCGCCGAGCACCGAGACGATAACGTCGATGTCGGGGATGTTCGCGCCGATGATCAGGGTGGCGGTCGCCAGCGGGGTGAGCTCTTTGAGACGGGTCTGCGCCAGGGTGGCGCCGGCCAGGGTGTGGGCGATGGGATCCATGATTGAGACTGCCAGAGAGGGAGGGACGAATCGGGAAGACGCCGTCGATTGTGGGGCTTCGGGCAGTCTCGGCAAGGGCGTTTAGCGTATGTTTTGAGGATGCCTCAACGCAACGAGCGCCGCGCCCTCATGCGCTGAGGGGGCGGCGCTCGTTTTTTTCGATCACCCACACACGCTGGACGTGTCTGGGTCTGTGTTTGGCATCACCGGATTAGATAGGTTGGATTGAAAACACCTGACTGAAAAAACCTGATTGAAAAATCGAAAAAATCAGGCGGCGTTTTCGGGGTTGGCGGGGGTCTCTTCGCGGCCGTCGGCGTGGATGGCGAAGCGACCTTTGTCGCGGGGGTGGACCGGGGCGTCGGCGTCAAAGGGCCAGCCGCCAAAGCCGGTGTTCTGGTAGTCGATCATGATCTGGCGGATGTCGCCCTGGTAGTTGCCCACAAAGGGCCCGTGCTGGACCACGGGCTCACCGATGGGGCGGCCCTGCAAGACGAGCACTTCGGCCAGGGTGGAGCCGGTGTTCTGCAGGGTGACCTCGGCGTCGCCTTCGACCTGGGCGCCGTGTCGGGGCTCCATGACGACATCTTCCAGGGTGAGGGCGTCGCCTTCGAAGAAGTAGAGCACGCGGCCGGTCTCGTCGTTGGCGGCCGGAAGCGTGAAGGAGGCGCCGGGTTGAAGTTTGATCGTCCAGATGGCGATGTTGGACTCGTCGCGGGCCGCCCAGGAGCTCGGGGGCGGGGTGGGGGCGTCGAGCCCGTGCAGGGCGCCGGCGATCACTGCAACTTCGCCCACGGTCGCGTCGCCCTCTTTGATGAGGTGGCGCGGGATGGTCTCGTTCCAGAACATCGTGAAGTAGGCGTCTTTCTTTTTGTCTTCGCGCGGCAGGTTCAGCCAGATCTGAAAGAGCTCGGTGGTGTTGGGGTTTTCGCGGTCGAGGAGGGGAAAAGCCTCGGAGTGCACCACGCCTTTGCCGGCGGTCATCCACTGCACGTCGCCCTGGCCAAAGCGCGCGGAGGCGCCCATCGAGTCGCTGTGATCGATAAACCCTTTGCGGGCGATGGTCACGGTCTCAAAGCCGGCGTGAGGGTGGCGCGGAAAGCCGGGGACGGTGTCGCCGTGGTACATCGACCAGCCGTCTTTGCCCGAAAAGTCATTGCCGATGTTGCGGCCGGCCAGAGAGGCGTCGGGGCCCATCTTCTCGTTGGCCACCGGGTAATGGTCGTTGTGGTGCACGCAGAAGAGAAAGGGATCGAGGGTGGGCCAGGGGGTGGAGGTGAGGGGAACAATGGCGCGGATCGCGTCTTTTTTCGTCTCGCTCATGGGGGGCTCCGTGGGGGCAAACAGCGTCATGATGACGGGAAGTTGGGCGCAGTGCTGCAGGGGCAACCTCTGCGCAATCGTCGAAATAACGAGCGAGCAGGGCGGCGCAATCCCCCGCAGGATGGACGGCGATGTTGCGTGAGCGCAACGCGCCCGAGGTGACCTCAGGGGGAGGCGGAGGCGTCGTCGCGGGGGTGAATAAATACAATGCCCTGGTCGCCATCGACGGTGATCAGGTCGCCGTTTTTGATGATCTCGGTGGCGCGGCGAGCGTTGACGACGGTGGGGATGCCGTACTCGCGGGCGACGATGCAGGAGTGGCTTAAGGGACCGCCCAGGCTCATGACGACGCCGGCGGCGGTCAGGAAGAGGGGGGTCCAGCCCACATCGGTGTAGGGGGCGACCAGGATGTCGCCGGGGCGAATCGAGGCGTCTTCGCTGGAGGGATCGAGGATTACGCGGGCCGGGCCGGTGACGCGGCCGGGGCTTCCGCCCAGACCGCTGAGACGCGAGGTGGCGCGGGAGGGGTCGGGGGCGTGTTGATGAGGATCGTCGTCGGCGATGATCTCGTGGCCGCGCAGCAGAAAGGTATCCGGCGGGTCGGGCAGGTGTTTGTAATGGTGAAAGAGCGCGCGTCGGGCCAGCACGCGCAGCGCGAAGGTGGAGGCCAGGTGCGGGGCGCCCAGCCAGGCGCGCAGCTCCGGGGCGGTCAGAAAGAAGACCTCGTCGGGGCTCTGCAGGATGTTGTGTTCGGTGAGACGGCGGCCGCACTCCAGGAAGAAGCGGCGGTAGACGTCGAGGGCGTCGACGACGCGGTCGCGCATGTATTCGCGCTGGCGGGCGTTTTTGCGCGTCAGGCCGATGACCGCCGAGAGCGCTTTACCCAGCGGGGCGGGGAGCTCGGGGGTGGGGAGCTGGCGGGCGCGTTTTTGCTGGCGCACGCTCTCCATGGGGCTGGGGAGGTGCGGGGCGTCGATGAAGCTCTGGAGCACCTCGAAGAGAAAGCTCATGTCTTCGCGCCAGCGGGGTGTGGCGAGCTCGGCCTCGCGGGGGGCGCGGTGGCCGTAGTGTTTGCGAAAGGCGTCGAGCTCGACCAGAAACATCGCCACATCATCATGTTGCGACTGCGCATGCAGCGCTTCATGGACCTCGGCGGGGGCGTTTTCGGTGATCAGGCGTCGCAGGCGCAACGAGCGCCGCGCGATGCGGCCGAGCTCCAGAAGCGCCAGGCCGGGCTCGGCGCTTTTGACGTCCAGGCCGGCGATGAAGTCGCGGGGGGAGGAGGGGGCGTCGATCCCGGTAGCGCCCAGGAGACGGAGTGCCTCGGAGGTCAGCGCGTAGCTCATCAGGAAGTTGGAGCTTACCGAGAGCATCACAAGGCCGGTGCGCTCGAAGAGGCCGTCGAGGTGGTCGAGCTCCCCGAGAAGTTCGGTGGAGGAGAGCTGGGAGAGGTCGCGATCGAAGAACTCGTCGACCTTGCTCGTGAAGTAGCGGCCCCATAAGGGGGCGACAAGCGGCATGGAGAGCTGGGCGCCGAGGATTTTGGGGATGGTGGTGGGCAGGCGTTTGAAGAAGTCGCGTTTGGAGCGGCGCTCGTAGATGTCGCGCACAAGCTCCACGCCGCCTCCGCCGGCCATCTCAAAGAGGCGCTCCGGGCTGAAGATGGGCAGCCCGCTGGCGATGCTCATAAAGCGGGTGAGGTTGAGGTAGATGCGGCCTTTAAAGGCGCGCACAAGCTCGGCGTCGTCGGGCACGCTCAAGCCCAGGGAGCCGAAAGCCTGCTCGAAGCCGCGGCGGCTAAAGCTCTCTAAAATGCTCCAGGTCAGCGGGGTGGCCACCCCGGGCAGGGCTTCGCCGACGTTGGTGTTGGTCCAGACCTGGTCGGGGAGGGCGTTGCGGGTGGCCGAGGTGGTGATGGGGCGAGCCTGGACGAAGAAGAGGGTGGGTCGGTGGGCGCCGGGGTGGGGGAAGGCGTAGGCCCACTCGATGTCGACGGGCAGGCCTAAGGCCGACTCGATGGTGGCGCCGGCGCGGGTGAGCTCGACGCGCTGCTCGGCGCTGAGCGTGGGGGGCTGCTCGGGGGAGGCGTCTTCGCCGCCGGCGGCCACGTGGCGGCGCACATAGCCGGAGTGTTTGTCGAGGTAGAATGTCTCAGAATCCTGGCCCAGCACCACGGCGGTGCCGGCGCCCGGGGCGCAGCTGATCACAACTTCGTTGGTGTCGCCGCTCAAGGGGTTTTGAGAAAAGAGCACGCCGGCGCAGGCCGGTTTGAGCATGGCCTGGACGATGACCGCCATCGGCGCCGGGGTCAGGGTGATGGTGTCGTTGGCCTCGTAGACCAGGCGCTCCAGGCGCAGGGCGCTGGCCCAGACCTGACGGATGGCGTCGACGATGGCCTCGCTGCCCTGCACATCGAGCAGGGAGAGGCCCTGGCCGGCAAAGGAGCGCTGCTGGCCGTCTTCGCCGGTGGCCGAGGAGCGCACCGCCCAGGCGTCGGTGGTGCTCGACGCCAGCCGGGCGTCGATCTCTTCGAGAAGCGTGCGCGGGAGCTCGGCCTCTAAGATGGCCTCTCGGAGCTCAGCGAGGGAGGAGGCCTGGAGGGCCAGGGGGTAGAGGGCGGCCTCGAAGGCTTCGGTGGTGATGACGAAGGCTTCGGGCACGTTAAACCCGGCGCTGACCAGCTGCCAGAGCCCGTAGGCTTTGCCGCCGACGCGCTGGCGGCTGATGGCGCCGCTCTTGCCCGGGGTGCTCAGCCCCAGCGTCCAGCTCGACGGGGCGTCGGGCTGGCGGTGGGGGCCAAAACGGACGATGGGATCAGGTGTCAGAGAGCGTTTCATGAACCCAACTGTGATAGGCGGCGGCCACGCGGGCGCTGTCCAGGGCGATGTCTTCGGGCACGCTGTAGGGGTGCAGCTCGGCCAGGCGTCGGGAGAGCTCGGGGTAGCGCTCCTCGGTGGTCTTGATCAGCAGGGTGTGCTCCTGATCTTCGCAGAGCTCGTCGTCCCACATATAAAAACTGGTGACCCCGGGGATGACGTTGACGCAGGCGGCCAGGCGCTCTTCGACGAGCTGGCGCGCAAGGCGGTTGGCGTCTTCAGGGGGGCAGTTGCAGAGGACGACGCGGACCATGGCTTAGACCTCGGTGGGGGCGGCGTTGTCGGACGTCTCCGTGCGGTCGAGTGCTACCGGCTGGCCGGCGCTGGCCGGCTCCCCGATGGGCTCGATGGTGCCCGCTAAGAAGTGCATGATCAGGTGATCGACAATGGCGCGGGGCTCGGCGTCTTTGAGTGTGCCGTAGACGACGCGCTCGAGGATCACGCGCTCAACCATGCCGATGGTCATCGAGCCCAGGATGGTAAAGTCCATCGGGGCGATGAGCCCGCGCTGGCAGAGAATGCGGTTGAAGTCGGAGAGCATCGCCTGGAGCGTCTCGTAGAAATGGCGGATAAGCTCGTTGATCTCCGGGGCCACGGCCATCGCTTCGTTGAAGAAGATGGCGGTGGAGAGCTCGTTTCTCAAAAGCTCCTCGGTGAGCATCAGGCCGACCCGGGTGAGCTCCTCGCGAAGATCCTCGCGGGAGTCGATCGCGCCGGGCTCCCAGCTGGCCACGGTGGTGACGACCATCTCGAGAAAGTCGCTGATGATCTCGGAGAAGAGCTGCTGCTTACCCTCAAAGTAGAGGTAGAAGGTGCCCTGGGCGACACCGACTTTTTTGACGATCTGGGAGACGCGCGCGGCGTGGTAGCCGTGCTCGTGGAAGACTTCGATGGCGGCCTGCTTGAGCTCTTCGCGGCGTTCATCGCGGCGGGCCTGTCGGCGTTGTCGCTGGGCACTCATCGGGGCTCCAAAAGAAAGAGAGTCGGGCTCGGGCGCTGAGGATTCTCAACCCCCTTACCTCAGTTGAGACAGAAAAGTCAGGCTCAGTCGGCCAGGATATGGTCGATGCGCGAGAGATCGCCGTCGTGTTGGGCGGGCTCCAGCGCCAGAAGATGGGCCATCAGGGCGTAGAGATCCACGATCTTCAGCGTCTCACTTTGCAGGCCCTGCTTAAAGTCGGGGCCAGAGGCGGCGAAGAAGCCGTGCATCTCCTGAAATTCAGGGTCGTAGCCGTGGCCGCCTGGTTTGAACTCCCAGTCCTGACCATAATCGTGGAAAATTGAGTAAGGCGGGTCGGCGATGACAATGATCTCGGGGATGCGTTCGTGGTTGGAGTAGCGCAGACGCTCGGGAAGATCTTCTTTGCGATAGACGGTGTAGTTCTCTTCGGCGGCTTTGAGCGCCTGGTAGACCTCGTCAGCTTTGCCGGCGTCGGGGATAAGGGTGGCCACCGGCGACTGCTCCAGGATGAAAACATCGTTCATATTAATAATTTGGTCGATGCGGATCACTTTGTCTTCGTCCAGCGCGGTCATGCCGTGGTCGCTGACGATGACGATGTTGACGTTGGGCCAGATGCCTGCCGCCTCCAGCTCGTCGATGAGGTAGCCCAGGTTGGCGTCGGCCTCCTGCAACTCATTAAAAAGTCGCGACCCGCGTGGGCCCTGGTCGTGGCCGACGCCGTCAAGGTCAGAGAAGTAGAGGGTGGCGAAGTCGACCGGCTCGTCGCTGCTTAACCATTCCACAACACCGTCGATTCGTTCCCGGTTGGGGGTTTGATAATCATAAGGAACCCACTCCGAAGGTCGTACACCATTGATCTCGGCCTCGGAGCCCACCCAGAAGTAGGTGCCGGCGCGTTTGCCCTGCTTCTCGGCCGTGATCCAGATGGGTTCACCACCCCACCAGCGAGACTGGCCCTGAAGCTCGGCCTTTCTCATTGTTAGAAGGTTGTCGGTAGTAAACCTTCCGGAGTCGGCGTCCCAGACGGTGTTGCCCACAATCCCGTGGTTCTCAGCGTAGAGACCGGTGACGATCGAGTAGAGGTTCACAAAGGTCTTGGTGGGAAAAACCGGCTCAAGCGAGTCGGCGACAACGCCCTGGGCGATGAGGCGATCGAAGTTTGGCGTGGGGGCCAGTGCGAGGTAGTCAGGGCGAAAACCATCGAAGCCGATGAGGATCAGCGGGGTGTCTCCGCTGACCGGATCAGGGGTGGTGTCGTCGCCGTCGGGCTCTTCGGTCGCGTCGGGCTCTTCGGTCGCGTCGGGCTCTTCGGTCTCAAAGCCCGGGGCGTCGGGGGTGTCTTCGGCTGGCGAGGAGGAGCAGGCCGGGGCGGCCAGGAGGAGGGCGGCCAGGAGGGCCAACGCCAGCGCGCGGGTGGGGGAGGTCATGGGAGGCTCGGTGGGGAGAGGGGTGTTGCGGACGCGGGCATAGTGGCGAAGTTGTCTTCCGCACGCAAGGTGCCGGGTTGGGGGGAGCGCGGGGTGGTTAGGAGGTTGTGGGGTTGTGTGGTTGAGGGACGCCGGGGTTCGCGACGTTGGGAGATTTGTGAGGGCGTCTGGTGGGGTGCGTTTTGTGGTCAGGGGGTTATGGGGTTGTGGGGTTGAGGGGCGCCGGGGTTTGCGAAGTTGGTCGATTTGTGAGGGCGTCTGGTGGGGTGCGTTTTGTGGTTAGGAGGTTGTGGGGTTGGGTGGTTGAGGGGCGCCGGGGCTCGCGATGTTGGGCGATTTGTGCGTGCGATGGGGGGCTCGCTTTACGGGCATGTCGCAGGTTGATCACCCGCATATGTTTAAACCCGAGCGCCATCAGGTCGGACGACGCCGAATAATCACCCGCAAATTCCCCAACCCGAGCGCATCCAGGGCGACGTCCAGCAAGGAGGCAGGGATGAAGCTGTAGCTTTAGCTACCGGCGACGACGCAGCGACGTCGCTGGCGTTGTCCTGGGTGCGCTAGGCACGGGTGAACCATGCGAGATATTCGACATTTCCGGCCGGGCCGTGGACGGGGCAGTCGATGCCTTTTACGAAGTGCATGCCGCTGGCGAGTGCCTGAGCGATGACGCGTTCGATGGCGTCCTGGCGAGCCTGGGTGTCGCGGACAACGCCGCCTTTGCCGACGTTGTCGGGGCCGACTTCGAACTGGGGTTTGATGAGCGTGATGAGGTCGGCGGTGGGGGAGAGGAAGGGGAGGGTGGCGGGCAGGACGAGATCGAGCGAGATGAAGGAGCAGTCGATCACGGCCAGGTCGCAGGAGGCGTCGAGGGCGTCGGGGGCCAGGTGGCGGATGTTCTGGCGTTCCATGTTGATGACGCGGGGGTCCTGGCGGAGTTTCCAGGCGAGCTGGCCGTAGCCGACGTCGACGGCAAAGACTTTGAGGGCGCCTTCCTGGAGGACGCAGTCGGTAAAGCCGCCGGTGGAGGCGCCGACGTCGATGACGACTTTGTCGGTGCAGTCGTAGCCGAAGGCGTCGAGGGCGGCTTTGAGTTTGAGGCCGCCGCGGGAGACGTAGGGGAGCTCGTCTCCCTTGAGCTCGATGGGGGCATCGAGGGGAATGCGGGTGCCGGCTTTGTCGACGCGCTGGCCGTTGACGAAGACGTCACCGGCCATGATGCGGGCCTGGGCGCGGGTGCGGGTCTCGACGAGCTCGCGCTCGACCAGCAAGAGGTCGAGGCGTTGTTTGGTGGCCATGGGTACGGCTCTGCAGCAAAGAAATGAAAAGATCGACGACGAGGTGGTGTTAGCTCTCTTCGTCGTAGCCGTAAACGTCGGCCAGGAAGTGGGGGCGGCCCTCATCGTCGACGCTCACGGTGTAGTACTCGATGTGCACCGGCACCTGGTGGGTGAGGAAGATGGGGGTGTATTCGCCGCCTTCGAGGATGCGGTCGACGTTGGGATCCTGGCCGTCGAGTTCCAGCAGGGCTTCGGCCATGGTCAGGGGCTGCTCCATGCGGATGCAGCCGTGGCTGTAGCCGCGCACCGGCTGGGAGAAGAGGGGCTTATGGGGGGTGTCGTGCAGGTAGATGTCGTGAAGGTTCGGGAAGATGATTTTTACAAAACCCAGAGCATTATCTTCGCCGGGGAGCATGCGCACGTACTCCCACGTGCGGCCGGGGAAGGCGACCTCGTAGCGGTTCTCCTCGTACCAGGAGGGGATGTGGTCGGGGTTGGTCACCGAGACGTCGACGATGCCGGTGGCCGGGTCCAGGTAGGGGAACTGGGCCTTGAAGCGTGCAGCGCCATCCTCACCGGGGAAGTGGTGGTTGATGATGCGCTGGAGAAGATCGCTTTTGAAGGCGCGGGTGCGGCCGGTCTCGGTGGAGCGCATGGTGGTGAGCGACTCCAGAAGATCGACGGGTTCGGGGGCGACGGGGATGGCGGGACCATCATCGGGGTCGCCGGCGGCCGGTGCGCGCGCAGGCTGGTCGACCGGCGCGTTGGCGGCCTGGGCAGAAGCATCTTCTTGAGGAGGGCGCCCCACCATCCCGGCTTCGCGCTGAGGGGCGGCGGTCGACGGAGCGGCGCCGGGCTGTGAGCCGAGCAAGTTCGGGCGGAAGACGCCCTGCGTGGGAGCGGATGTGGGTCGGGCGGTGGCGGACTTGAGCATGTTGCTCAAGCGCGCCGCGTAGCCGCCCATGACCTGCTTTTTGACTTCGGGGAGGATCGACTCGGCGCGGATGCGCGGGGTGACGTTCCAGTAGGGGTTGTAGATGATGCGGTCGATGTAGGCGGAGACGGTGGGCGTCTGGTTGGCGCGCTCTTCTTCGCCGGTGAGGGGGTTGACCTCTTTGTTGTTGTTGCCCACGACGACGGCAAAGCGCAGCCTGCGCTCCTGCTCTTTCCAGAGTTCGACGTTGAAGTCGGGGATGTTGATAAAGACGTAGGAGTCGTCTTCGGCGTGGCGGGTGTTGGTGGAGTGCCAGCGCTTGATGTTGCGCGCGATCTGCTGAAGACGGCGCTCCGCGGGCACGTTGACCGAGTACCAGAAGACGTTATGGGGCCGGCCGTTGGCGACCATCTGGTGGGTGTGCTGGTACTCGCGCACCGCCTCCTCCAGCGCCTCGTCGTAATGCTCGTCGATGGGGGCGTCTTCAGGATAAAAGCCCTCAATGCGCAGGCGCTGCTTGAGGTGGGTGACGGCCTCGGAGCGCTGCCCGGGCTTAAGCGAGCGCGGCGTGGGGACCTCTTGCCAGCCGCCGGCCTCGACGATGTCGCGGTAGCGGCGGAAGGCGTTGACCAGGCCCATATACTGCGGGTTTTGCGGGGGCAGGCCGTCGATCACGCGCTGCGCGTCTTCCAGGGACTCGGTGGCGATAAGCGCGCTGAGCGTATCCTGAATCCCCTGATTGAAAATCTCGTCTTTGCGGCGGTTGGCCATCTCGGTGGCCACATGGGAGGCCTGGCGCCAGACCTGGCCGGCGCGGAAGGGGCCTTTGGCCTTGTCGGGACGCGTAGAGCGGCTGTCGGGCTCGTTGTACTCATCCCAGTGGCGCTCGTGCACAAAGATCTCTTTGAGGCGGAAGTAGCGCAGCTCGCGGGCATAGCGGGCAAGGCCCAGGGCCAGCAGGCGCTCGAGTTTGGCCTCGATGGCAATCACGTCGGCGGACTTCTCCTCGTAGGCCTTCAGGGCCTCATTGAGGCGCTGGCCTTCGGGGGCGTTGAGCAGAGCGTCGGTGAGCTGCGGGTGGCTCTCTTCGGTGAGCGCAAAGGTGGAGACGGGCTGCTCGGTGAGCCAGGCGGTGGCCGCGGCGACCTCGGCCTCGGTGGGTTTGAGGCCTTCGAAGTCGGCGTAGGCCTGCTTTCTGCTCTCAAGCTCTTCAAAGAGGCGGGCCAGCTCATCGAGGCGGTAGGGGACGGCGTCGAGCTGATGATCTTCGACAAGCTGCAGGGCGTTCCAGAGCGCTTCGCCGGCCGGGGTCAGTGTGGCGTTTTTGACCAGCGCGGGCTCATACTCCCGCTCGCGGTAGATCTGGTTGACCAGGGTCGCATAGGGGGGCTCACCGCTCTTCTGGCCAGCCTCATCGCCCTTCTCAAAGGCGCCTTTGAGGGCCTGACTTGCGGCGGCCGAGGCGCTCTTCTCGCGCAGGGCGTCTTCGAGCGTGGGGGCCCACTCGGCGGTGTAGCTCTGGGCGGCCGCCGGCTCAATGGTGGGCTCGGAGCAGGCGCTCAGGGCGAAGATGGACGAGGCCAGAAGTCCCATCGCCAGGCGGCGCAGCGAGTGAGGGGCGCGATGCGGGGTATCGAAGTTCATGGGTGTCGGGGCGCCCGAGAGGCGCGGTAAGAGGGCCGAAGAGGCGGCTGGAATGCTTAAGAAGTATAAACCAGGGGCTGCGAAAGATTAAGAAAAGCTGATCCGCTTTTCTGTAAAGTAAAGCAGCGATCGCATCCGTCAGGATAAAAAATCCTCAACAAACATCCGATCTTAGCTCGCCGCGCGCCTGTCGGGGGGTAGATTTCAGCGCACGCGTTGCCAGCGGGAGCGGGGGATCTCCGAGGAGGTGGGCGGCGCGCCATTACCCAGGATGTAGATGGCGCGTCGGTTGGCCTCCTCCGCCGTCTCATCCGGCGTAGATTTCGCCAACACCGACTCGCCGAACCCCTGATAAAAGACCGGGATGTCGAGGCCCTGTGCGGCGAACCAGCGGCCGATGGCGCGGGCGCGGCGCTCCGAGAGCTCCTGGTTGCTCGACGCGTTACCCACCGTGTCGGTGTACCCGGCGATGTAGAGCTGCATCTGCAGGCCCTTGTCGCGGTGGGCGCGCATCGCCTCCTGCACGCGCTCCAGAGTCTCGGTGAGCTTGGGCAACTCAGCGTCCTGCCAGGTGTGTTCCCCGCTGTCGAAGACCACGCTCTGGTGAGGAATCTCGACCCAGAAAGGCTCCAGGATGAAGGACTCCCAGAACCCCTCGGTGTCGTGTACGGCCACGCGCAGCGCGGCCAGATCGCCCTCGGGGACTTCAAAGCGAAGCTCGATGTTGCCGCTGGCCCCCCGATGCTGCGAGGTGTGCGTGCCCAGGGGGCGGTTGTTGGCGTCAAAAAACTCGATCTCAACCTTCTCCACCGGGCGGTTGACGTGAATGGGCAGGCGGCCCTGGCCGAGCTCAACCTCGTCGGTGTCCACCTCGACTTTGAGCGCTTCGGTGTAGGCGACGTCAAAGGTGAGCTCGAACTCCACCGGCTCCCCGTCGATGTCTTTTGCGCGCAGGGTGACGGTGTAATCAAAAGTTCCCGGGGGCTGCTCGATGATCACCTCTTTGACCTCACCGCGCTCAAGGCTCCCCAGCCGCCGGGTGGTGGTGTGGCCGTCGGAGCGCTTAAAGGTGAGCTCGGCGTCGCTCAGCGCCGCCGGAGAGCGCAGGGTAAGCGAGGGTTGGCCCTGGCCGACCTGCACGCGGTTGTTAACGCGGTACTCAAAGTCCTGGGCGCTCGCCGCGCCAGCGCTCAACGCGAGCATCAGCAGCGAGGCGCCGCTGAGGTGAGCCAGGGTGCGCAGGGGCTTTCGAGTCAGGTTGGAGAGTGAGGGAAGAGTCAAAAACTTCATCGTCGGGCGCCGGGGGTAAGAGGGGGGCCGATGGCCGGTGCGTCGCACTGTGGTATACGACGTGGCGAGGCGTCGATTCAATGCGAGTCGACGCCGCAGGTGCGGGTCAAGCGAGGAGAAGTGCGATGGGTGAGGCGGTCAAGGTCCGCGATGCGGCCACGGTGATGCTGGTGCGCGAAGGCGCACAGGGGCTTGAGGTGCTTTTGATGCGCCGCCACAGCGGGCATGCCTTTATGGCGGATCGCTGGGTGTTTCCGGGCGGTCGGGTCGATGGGCACGACGCCGATGAGGCGCTCAAGCAGGCGTTGTCGCCGGGGTTTGAGCCGACTGAGGGCCTGGCCGAAGATGAAAACACCGCGCGTGCGCTCTATGTGGCGGCGCTGCGTGAGGTTTTTGAAGAGACGGGGATGATGCTGGCCACGCTCGCAGACACCGCTGACAATAACACAAACCTCGCCGCGATCTTTCAGGCCGAGCCGGAGCGCTGGCAGCGGTGGCGTCAGAAGCTCGATGCGGGGAGTGTCTCGATGGGGGTGTTTTTAAACGCGCTGCAGGAGGCCGCCGGCCGACCGGTGCGCCTGGACGCCGCCGGGCTTCATTATTACGCGCGCTGGATCACGCCGACCTTTGAAAATCGGCGCTACGACACCCGTTTTTTTGTGGCCCGGGCGCCGGCTGGCCAGACGGTCCAGGTCGACGCACGCGAGCTTGTGGACAGCCGCTGGCTTCGCCCTGCGGAGGCCATCAAGGCGTACCGCGAGGGTGAGATTTTGCTCGCGCCGCCGACCCTCTGCGTGCTGGAAGATCTGCAGCGTTTTGAGGCCCCCGGCGACCTTGCGCGTTTGTTTGCAGACATCGAAAAAACCTCGATCGACCCCGTCCTGCCTCAACTTCTCGAGGATGCCGCCGGGGGCGGTGAGGCGGTGCTTGTGCTCCCCGGCGACGCGGCCTACCGCGAGGAGCGAGTCGATGTGGAGGTTGCGCGCTGCCCCCCGGGCCACACGCTGCGCGAGCGCAGCGGGGTGACCCGTGTGGTGCGCCGCGACGGTCAGTGGTGGACCGAGCGGGGCTGAAAAACCGTCAGGAGGGCCGGCCTGTTTTCAGGGGGAGGCCGACGCGGCGGCTTTTGATGCCTCCGGGGTGGGGAGCTGGCGCAGGGGCTGGAGCGCCTCGGTGGTGCGGCTGATATCCGCGCCGGAGGGCGCCTGAAACGCGCGCAGCCCGAAGCGGGGAAGCGATGCCAGGATATGATCAAAGACATCGCCCTGAATCGCCTCGTACTCAGTCCACACCGTGGTGTTGGTAAAGACATAAATCTGAAGCGGTAGCCCCTGGGGAGTGGGCTCCAGCTGGCGCACCATGAAGGTCATGTCTTTATGAATGCCCGGATGTTCGCGCAGGTAGAGCCCGATGTAGGCGCGCAGCGTGCCGATGTTGGTGAGCCGGCGCTGGTTGATGCTCTCGGTGGCGAACTCCTCGGAGAGTGTTTTTTCGTTATGGTCGCGGATCTCTTTGAGTTTTTGATCGAGGTAGGGGCGCAGTACCCGGATGGTGCGCAGCCCGGCGATGTCCTCGTCGTCTAAGAAACGCACCGAGCCCAGGTCCAGGTGGATTGCGCGCATGATGCGCCGGCCGCCGCTCAGCTGCATGCCTCGCCAGTTTTTAAAGGAGTGCTCCAGAAACTTATGGGTGGGAATGATCGTGAGCGTGCGATCCCAGTTCTGCACCGTGACCACGTTGAGCGCGATGTCGGTCACGTCGCCGTCGGCGTTGAACTGGGGCATCTCGATCCAGTCGCCCACGCGCAGAAGATCGTTCTGGGTGAGCTGAATGCCGGCCACAAGGCTCAAGAGGCTGTCGCGGAAGACCAGCAGGATCACCGCGGTCATCGCGCCCAGACCGCTCAGGAGGATCAGCGGGGAGCGGTCCAGCAAAAACGAGACGATCAGGATGCCCGCCACGCAGTAGACGAGCACCTGCACCACCTGAAGATACCCCTTGATGGGGCGGTCGCGGTTGACCGAAAAGCGCCGGTGCAGCTCATTGAAGGTCGAGAGCAGGGCGCTGATGCTGCGGGCGATCGCCACGATCACCAAACACAGGCAGATCAGTCGGACAGCCTCGCTCAGCGCCGGGGGAAGATGCGGCACCCAGGTGATGCCCAGCTGCAGGGTGAGCAGGGAGGGGAGCGCCGCCAGCCGGTGCAAGACCTTTTGCTCCACCAGGATATCATCCCAGGCAATCGAGCTCATTTTCGCAAAACGGAGCAGCGCCGGCAGGGCGATGCGCCGCGAGATCAGCGTGACGATCGCCAGCGCTAAAAGAAGCGCACCCAGCCCGAAACCCAGCGCGTAGAGCGCCGAGGGGTCGAAGGCCTCAAGCCAGTCTTTAAAGGGGAGGATGTCCATACGAAGCTCCTGGAAAGATGCAGGGGCCCCGGGCAGACGTGGTGAAAGGCGGACTAAAAGAGCCCGGAGCGCTTAACAGTGACAAGGCCGGCGGAGGGGCCTTCGATGACCTGAAAGCGGGTGAGGTGTTGGCCCTCACAGAGGCCTGTGTGGCACAGACCGGAGCGCGGGTCAAAGCGGGCGCGGTGCATCGAGCAGACGACCGAGGCGTCACGTGGATCAAAGAGCCGCGAGGGATCTTCGCCAAGAGGCACGCCCCAGTGGGGGCAATAATCGTCGAAGGCGACCAGCGTGTGTGCATCGACGCGCAAAAGCACCCCGCGGCCTTCGCCGCCGGTGCGGTCGCGGTAGGCAAAATGGCAGGCGTCGCCGGGCGCTTTGAGCGGGCGGCTGTCCACGATGGCCAGGGCGTCGGAAGGTGTGGAGGGCATGGCAACGTTTGGGGGGGGCAAGGTCGAAGAAGTTGGCTCAGGCTGCGGCGATCAGGCCTCTGCGATAACCCGGCTCAGCGCCAGGGCCTGGGCCATGATCGTGACCTGGGGGTTGGCGCCCAGCGCGCTGGGAAAGAGCGAAGAATCCACAATATAGAGGCCCTCGTGGTCGTAGGTGCGACCATCCTCCTGGCGAGCGACACAGAGCTTCGGGTCGGCGCCGATGCGGCAGGTGCCCATCGGGTGGCTCGCGTAAAGCGAAAGATCGCCGGGGGTGTGGTGGATGCGCACGTGATCGTTGGCCGCGTTCACGCTCTCAAAAAAGCGGCTCTTGCGCACCATCGGCATCACGCGTCGCGACCCGGCCTCAAAGAACATCTCCACCAGGGTGTGCAGCCCGGCGGTGAGCTTTTTCTGGTCGTCGCGACCGAGCACATAACGCACGTTGGCGCGCTGATCTTTGCCCGGACTGACCTGGCCCGAGGAGCTGTCGCGGATGAGCAGGCCGCAGGCGGCGATGTTGCGAAATTCTCGTAAAAACTCCGCGCTCACATCCACGCCGGCGCGTGCGGCCTGGCTCAAGAAGACGTCGGGGGAGGCCGAGAAGGTCTCCAGCAAGATCTCCGGATCGTCGGGGTGGTGGGCGTAATAGCCCTGGGTGGCGCCGGCCCACAGGCGGATGGGATGGTCGAACTTTGCGAGCACGGCCACGGTGGGGTGCACGTGCAGGTTCAGCCCGACCTGGCCGCTGGAGTTGGCGAGCCCCTGATTGAGCAGCAAAATCGGGGTGTTCACCGCGCCGGCCGCAAGCAAGGTGCGGCTGGCTTCAATGGTGTGTTGCACGCGCAC
This sequence comes from Lujinxingia vulgaris, assembly GCF_007997015.1. Taxonomy (NCBI): domain Bacteria; class Deltaproteobacteria; order Bradymonadales; family Lujinxingiaceae; genus Lujinxingia; species Lujinxingia vulgaris. Next base: position 362,910 of record NZ_VOSM01000005.1, on the reverse strand, counting down.
CTGGCGCGTCTGGGGATGGCGGGTGTGGGCAACAAGTCCGGTGACGCGGCCCTGGGCGTTGAGGGTGAGGCGCTCGCAGCGGGTGTCGGCAAAAAGACGCGTATTATAGCGGAGCGCACGGGGAAGCCAGGTGATGTCGGCGGTGGCTTTGCCGCCGGTGGGGCAGCCGGTCTGGCAGGTGCCGCAGCCCACACACCCCGGGGCGTTTCGGGGCATGTAGGCGTGATCGAGGCCCAGCTGGCTAAAGCCGCGCTGCGCCACCCGGGCGTTCTCACCCGCAAGCGCGGCGGGGGTGGGCGCCACACCGATGACTTCCTCGACTTCCGAGAAGATCCGATCGCGGCGCTCCGACCCAAAATGGGCAAGCCCCCACTGCTCGACCCACTCCTCAAGCACCGCATCCGGCGCCCTGAAACAAATCGCCGAGTTCACCAACGTGCCTCCCCCCACCCCTCGCCCGCTGGCCAGGGGAATGAACGCGTTTCCCTGCATCACGCGCGTGGCCTGCTCCTGCATCAGGTGTTTGGCCGCCCAGCTTTGCTTTCGTTTAAAGCTGTGGCGCGGCCAGAAGCGCCCGTCTTCGACGATGAGCACGCTTAAGCCGGCCGCCGCAAGCGTCGCCGCGCTCACAAGCCCGCCGGGCCCCGCGCCCACAATGGCCACGTCGACCCTGTGGGTGATCTTCTCGGGGGCGTTTTGCGCCTCGAAAGTCTCGTAGGTCTGCAGCTTCTGACCCAGGTGATCTTCGGCGGAGTAGTCCAGGATGGTCTCGCTCATCGTCGCGCTCGCTGGCCGGTGGGGCCGTGAAAGTTCATTCCCACTCCCCGCAGGTGTAGTCGATGCCCGCAGCGAGTATGACCTCGGGGGCCTCGCAGTAGCCCATGGCGAAGATCATCTTGAGCGCCTTAAAGGCGTCCTGGCGCGCGCCGAAGCTGGAAGTGTCCCAGGCGCGCAGGATGGCCTGGCGCTGGCGGCGGCTGCGCTCCGAGAAGGCGCGCGGGGGGAGCGTGGCCAGGCGCCCGAAGTCGTCGATGGCGTGCAGCAAGAGGCGTAAGAGGTTGGCGGTGTCTTCGGGGATGGCGCTTAAATAATCGTCGACGGCCTCGACCACGCCCACCGCGTTGCCGGGCGGCATGCCCAGGTGGTCTCCCGGGTAGAGGGCATCGCAGATGGCGCGGCAGATCTCGACCTCGCGCGCGCTCAAGGTGGCCGTCGACGGGGACGCCGGCTGATCGTACCAGCCTAAGCCGACGCGAGCGGTGCCGGCGGCCAGCACAAGCGCGGGCACGCCCATCGCGCTGACTTTCAAAAAGGTGCGCCGTCGCATTGCGTCCATCGCCAGCCCTCGTTTGAGCCCTGTCTTCGGGGGATTCGCCCTGTGGAAAACCTGTGCAGAACCACCCGGCCGAGTGTTTTAAATCGCCTCAGAACCCCAAGGATAACGCTTCAGGAGGTTGAAGCGTAGTAAAAACCGACCGGTGGGTTGGTTTGTTGGAAAACATGGCCAGGCGCTCAGGGATTCCCCCGGTCCCGATCGCTTCCCGGCGGTGCGACGCGCCACGTTGCGATGCTCCGATGATCCGATGATCCGATGATCCGATGCTCAGATGAGCAGCGCGTGGTTGAGCACGCCGATGCCCACGCCGAGCACGATCGCGTTGAGGGCGACCAGGCGATGGCTGAGCCCGGCCTCGTGCAGAGCGGCCAGCACGAGGGTGCTGGCGAGCAGTTCGGGGAGCAGCCCGTCGCGAAGCGCCTCGGAGGTCTGCGGGTGCATCAGAAAGGCCGCCGGCGGCATCAGGCTGAGCATGGCGACCACGAGCGCGCGAAGTTGAAGGGGCAGAGTTTTGAAAAGATGCTGCTGGACTGCGCCCTGCCAGAAGAGGGCGGCCAGCGCCAGGCCCAGGCCCAGCATCAGGCCGAGGGTGGCGCTCTCGCTGAGCCAGGTGACCGGGCGGAAGCGGGCCGGGGTGTTGGTAAGTGACATCACGCCCAGGGTCAGCGGAGCGACCAGGGCTGCAAAAAGGGGGATATGGTGCGGCCGGAGCGCGGGGGTGGCGCGGGCCTGGCCGGGCTGCACCTGACCCACCAGAAAGGCCAGCGCGGCCAGTGTGGCCGGGGCGAAGAACCAGGCGCCGGCGGCGGCCTGAAGTTGGCCCTGGGCCAGCGCCACCAGCGGTGGCGTCAGCAAAAAGTGCGCGGCGGCAAGCCCCACCGCGGCGGCCAGCGCCAGGGGCAGAAGCATACGCGGAGGCGTCGAGGCGATCTCCGACGAACGATCAGAAGCGTTCTCCGAGCGAAGATCGGTGGAGGGCTGGGAAGATGGCTCGGTCATGAGGTGGCCTGCTTTACCCGGGGGAAGTCGGGGGCATATTTGAGAGGAGGGGACGACAAGGGTCTTTGACGAGGTGCGATCATGATCAGCCCGAATTGGCTTGTCCAGTCCAGTGCGATCGGTGCCGCAGGCATCCTGGCGTTGGGCATGGGGATGTGGGGAACAGGGGTGTGGGAGACCGGGGCGAGTGGGGACAGGGAGGTGAGCCCGCCAACATCATCGCAGGTGATCTGGGTGCACGGGGAGCGCGGGCTAAGGGCCGCCGGCACCATTCGCTACACCGAAGGCGTCGCGCGTGAATCACGTATCGAGCGCGCCCGACGCCTCAACGCGGAATACAGGGAGGAGCGCGAGGCGCGGCGTCGCGCGCAGATCCTCACGCAGCGCGCCTTTGAGGCCAGCCGCCAGGCCGCCGAAGAGGCTGCCAACGCCGACGCCGCAGTAAGCTGGGCCGAGCGTCGCGCGCAGCGCCAGGCCGAGCTGGCCGCGCGCGAGGTGCGCGCGCAGGCGGTGCGCACCCATCTCTTTGAACTCTACGCCGGGCCTCAATGCGTCGATGTGATGTTTGAGCCGGCCGAGACTCCCGAGCCGCACGAACATACCAGCGACCCCGATGCCTTCTTGCATCCCGCGTCGCAGGAGGCCACCGAGGTCACCCGCCAGAAGGTGGAAGATAGCCTGGAGCGCGCTCTGGAGGAGATGCAGCGCGCCTTTACGCCCTGAGCGCATGCATGAGTGAAGTTGGCCGTGCGTCGTTGCGCGCGCGCTCCTGACACGCCACGCGACGTTGCATGCCTGAATAAACCTGAATAAACCTGAACAAAAAACAAAACCCCCGCGGGCTGACGCCCGCGGGGGTTTCTTCATGCGTTGGTGCTAAGCAGCCTTAGCCGATGATGCAGGTGCCAAACTCCGAACCGGAGACCGGCGCGCACTGGCCGCTGCAGCAGTCGGCGTTGCTGGTGCAGGCGACGTTGGCCGGGAAGCAGCCGAAGCCACAGGTGCCTTCGCTGCCGCAGACCAGGTTGCCGCAGCAATCCGCATCCGACTCACAGCTCGAGCCGTTGATGGAGCACTCCGGGCAACCCTCATCGACGCGGCCATCACAGTTATTATCAACACCGTCGCAGGTCTCCGCCGAGCAGCTCTCACACTCCAGCGGCTCGCCGCAGGTCTGGTAGTAGAGGTCGCAGAGGCCGGTGGGCTGCTCGGGCACACAGGCGTTGGCGCAGCCCATCTTGATCTGCAGGTCGAGGGCCTCGGCGTCGATCGCGCGGACCTGCGAGCAGGCCGACTCCGAGAGGGTCAGCACGTTGTCGTTGGCGTTGTAGGAGAGGTCGCTCTGGGGCAGGTAGGTGCCGTTGACCGAGACCCAGATCTGATTGGGATCGGGCGGGGTCTGGTCGAGGTTGTAGGAGCAGCTCACCAGGATGTTGGAGATGTCGCGCACGGCGTTCGCCAGCTGGGTGGCGTCGCTGGCCAGGTATGGCGAGCCGGTGCCGCCGGCGGTGGCGAAGGTCTGCAGACTGGGAGAGTCGAAGGCGAAGCCGACCACGAAGGTGTAGACGCCGCGGTTGCGCAGTTCGACGATCTTCTGGCGCGCGCCTTCGACCTCGCCGCAGCCCGGCTCACCGTCGGTGATGAGCAGCACGGACTTGACACGCTGATCGTCGAGCGGGTCGTTGCCGTCGCTGACGCGATCGTTGTTGATCACGTTCTGAAGCGCCCAGTCCAGCGGGGTGCCGCCGTTGGGGTTCAGACCGCTGTAGGAGTTCTGGATGGTGGCGGCGTTATGGTCGCCCATGGACAGGCGGTTGGTCAGCGCGGAAAGGTTGCAGTTGCCGGTGAAGGTGCCCACGCCAAAGCGAATCTCATCATGAAGTTCGGTGGCCACGGTGTTCATCCCGGCCACGGCGCGCTCCCAGCGGTTGGGTCGGCTGCTGTCGCTCGGTCCACCCACGCCGTAGTCCATGGAGCCGGAGAGGTCGAGCACGACGTAGACGTTGGGGTTAAGGCGCTCAAACTCGGTGGTCTGTTCTTCGCAGATGGGGATCTGACCGGGCTCCGGCGCGCAGGCGTCACCCACCACAAGGCCGTTGTCGCCGGTGGGGTTGCCGGGGCTGGCGGTCTGGTCAACGTTGGCCGCAAAGGGGCAGTTGTCGCAGGCATCGCCGATGCTGTCGCCGTCGCTGTCGGCCTGGTCGGCGTTGGCCACGTCCGGGCAGTTGTCCAGGGTCGAGGGGGTGCCGTCGCCGTCGTCGTCGGTCACCGTGTCGACGTACTCCACACCCGGGGCGCAGGCGTTGCCCATGACAATGCCGCGATCATCGACGGGGTTGGTCGTAAACGCCGCTTGATCGGTGTTGGAGGTGTCCGGGCAGTTGTCGCAGACATCGCCGATGCCGTCGCCGTCGCTGTCGGCCTGATCGGGGTTATGGGCAAAGGGGCAGTTGTCGTACTGGTTGGGCACCCCGTCGCCGCTCTCATCGTCCCAGGGGGGAAGATCATCGCGCCCGTCATGAGGATGGTCCGCATCGATAAGATCACCGCCGCCATCGGTATCGCCGTCACCGGCGTCACCGGGATCGCCCCCGTCGGGATCATTGGAGTCTTCACCACCGGGGCGGCATTCGCCGCTGACGGGGTTGCGCTCCTGGCCGTCCGGGCAGCTGGTCACTTTGGTTTCATCTGAACAGGCCAGAGCAGTCAGCGCGATCAGCGCGGGGAGCGTCCATTTTATGAGCGTTGTTCGCATGGTTCGTACCCTGTGAGGTGAGGAGCGCGTTGCAGGGAAGTCAGCGTGGCGCGAAATGATGTGGACCGGGAATAACCCAAACTCTGTAGACGCGATGGTATCAAAAGCCCGCGAAGCTTTCGACAGAATTTCAGCCGCTTTTAGGAGCTTCAGGTGTAAATCGTCGTAAAAGTCGGCAAGTTTTGGTGACGTGCAACGTCTTACGATGCTGTGAGCACATGTTGCGGGCGCTGGCTACGACGTTCAAAACTTCGCATCGTCGACGCTTTGCGACGCAGTCCACGACGTTCTCAACGCAGCAGCGATGATCGCTGACGGTGTCCTAATCCATGTCGCGGCGGCGCAGCGTGAGCGCCACGCCGCTGAGCAGCACCAGGGTAAAACCTCCCAGCGCCCCCAGATCCGGAAGCTGGCCGGCCTGCGCCTCCCCGTAAAAACGATCGAGGGGATGGGGCATCAGCGGCATCGCTACAGGCATCTCCGGGGTGGCCATGGGCAGCTCATCGAGCGGGATCTCGTAGGCCAGCGCGCGATCTTCGGTGTGGATCATCGCCTCAAAGCCAAAGCGGCTAAAGGTTGTGGCGCTGAGCGCGCGGGTGAGCGTGTCCATGCGCTCCACCGGCATGATCGCCCCGCCTAAAATCACCTGGGGGATGAGCACAATCGGCACCAGCGCAATCGCCGCCTCGCTGGTGCGCACCGCCGCCGAGAGCAACAGCCCGGTGGACAGCCCGGCCAGCGCGCAGAGCCAGAGCGTGAGCAGGTGCACCAGCGGGTGGCCGTGAAAACCCAGCGGGCCGTAAGTCAGCGAGAGCAACGCCACACATTGGATCAGGCAGAAGAGCCCCAGCACCACAAACTTGCTCGCCACATAGGCCGGGATCGAGAGGTTGACCATGCGCTCGCGGCGGTAGATGGCCTGCTCCCCCACGATCTCGCGCGCGGCGTTGGAGCCCCCGAACCAGATCGCCGAGATCACCAGCAGAAAGAGCGCCAGCGGGGTGTGCTCCATGCGGGTAAAGACCCCACCCTCATCCTGAAAAAAGACCAGGTTGAGCAGGAGCGCCACGATCGGGGCCTGGATCAACAGGATCAGCGTGCCGACGCGATCTTTGAGTTTGATGTTGAGGTAGCGGTGGATCAGCGTGCGCAGCTGGCGCAGCTCAAAGGTCGGGGGCTTTCGGCGAGTATCCGGGCTGAGGTGAACCTCCTCGGAGGCGCGTCTTCGCGCGGCCACAAACTCTTCAAAATACGCGCTCTGGCGGTAGCGCGCCGCAAAGGTCTCCATCGGCTCGCCGGCGCGCGCGGCGGCCACCAGCGGGCGCATGCAGCTTCCCGGATCGTTTAAAAGGGGCTCGGCGGCCTCCGAGTCGGCGTCGACCTCCGGATTAAAATAGAGCATCGAGTCGGGGAAGGCCGGCCCGTAATAGACCTGCTCGCCATCGGCCAGGTAGAGCGTGTTGTCCATCAGCCGATAGGCTTTAAGCGAGGGCTGGTGGATGGTGAGCAGGATCGTCTTGCCGCGGTCGGCCAGGCGCCGCAGAAGCTGCATCACGTTAAGCGCATCTTCGCTGGCCAGGCCGCTGGTGGGCTCATCGAGGCAGAGCAGGCTGGGGTCGGTCAGAAGCTCCATCGCCAGGTTCACGCGCTTTCGCTGCCCGCCGCTGATGCCCTTTTGCTCCGGGGAGCCGATGCGCAGGTCGGCGGTCTGGGCGATCTCCAGATCATGGAGCACCTGCCAGATGCGCTGGTCGATTTCCTGGTCGGTGGTGTCCGGCGGAAGACGTAACTTCGCGGTGTAGTAGAGCGACTGGTAGACGGTCAGCTCGCTGTGAATGATGTCTTCCTGAGGCACATAACCGATGGCGCCGCGGTAGCGATCGTAATGCGCAAAGATCTCATCGCCGTTGAGCAGTGTGCGTCCGTACGAGGGGCGCGTGTAGGCGATGAGCGCGTTGAGGAGCGTGGTTTTCCCGGCGCCGGATGGGCCGAGAAGTCCAACGATTTCCGTGGGATACACCGTAAAGGAGATGCCATCGAGCAGGCGGCGCGTCCCTTGCGGGGTGGGGACCTCCACGCGCAGGTTCTCGGCCTGCAGCAAGATGTCGCCGCGGTAGGACTTCTGAAGGCGCATCTTCTGAAGATCCAGGCGCAGCGCGAAGCTGCCCAGGCTGAAGATCTGATCGTGCTCAATGGGCGCGCGGCGGATGCGCTGGCCCCCCACAAAGGTGCCGTTTGCGCTGGAGAGATCTTCGAGAAAAAGCCCGCCGGACTCGCGCACAAGCCTGGCGTGATGGCGCGAGACCTGCGGCGACTGCAGCACAATATCGTTGGTGGGTCCTCGCCCCAGCGTGATCACCGCCTTATCGGGCGGGAGGCTCAAAGGGCCGCCGGAGCGCGGGCTGGCGGCGCGTTGCGTAAACTCTTTGAGGCGGCTTAAGGGAAAGCGGTAGCTGCCTAAAAAGAGCACGTCGTCCTGGCCCACCTCGGCCTGGGTGAGCCGGCGGTGGCGGTCGCCCAGGTAGGTGCCGTTGGCCGTGCCCAGGTCGCGCGCAAGCCAGCGCTGGGGGCCCAGCGGGGTGAGGCTCACATGTCGGCGAGAGATCTGGGGGGCGTCGAGCACGATGTCGCAGCCGTGGTCGCGGCCGATGATCAGCGTGCGCACCGAGGTGCCGCTCCGGGTGTTGAGCGCTGGCAGGCGCACCCGCTGCTTGCCGACCTGCTCGCGGCGCGCGCGCTGCTGGGGGCTCTGAAGTTGAATCTCGGTGCGGGTGATCTCGGCGTCGAAGTCATCAAACGCCGGCGCGCTGAGCTCGCGCGCTCCGCACGCCGGGCAGAAGGGCGCGCCGGGCTCGATCGGGGCGTCGCATTGCGGGCAGCGCTGGCGCGTCATCAGCAGTCTCAACCGAGGGTGGGGGGAGGCCTTATGACAGGCTCGTCTCCACAGGCTTGCCACGCCAATAGCGTTTTGACAATTCCGAGCGCGCTCACTTATAAGAGTGCAGATTCTCTCCGACCCTGATTGCGCGCGGCCGAGCGGGTGATGGCGCCCGCGACGGCTGACAGGTCTGTGGTAGGCCGGGCGCGTGTGGCTCAGGATGGAGAGCGAAGCGGAGACGTCGATGGCGCGACTGAAAGTAGGTATCGTAGGCGCGGGTAGCATCTCGGAGCTGCACGCCAGAGGATATCAAGAGGACCCGCGCGCGGAGATCGTGGCGGTGTGCGACCGCGATGAAGACCGCGCCATTCAACGCTCTCTGGATTGGGGTGCGCGCGCCTATTACACGAATTTTAGTGAGATGCTGGAGAATAAGGAGATCGACGCCGTCGAGATCCTTACCCCTCACTATCTGCACGCAAGCCAGGTCATCGACGCCCTGCAGGCCGGTAAGCACGTCTCGGTGGAGCGCCCCCTTGCCCTCTCGATCGAGGAGGCCAACCAGGTCGTGCAGACGGCCCGCCAGGTCGGAAAGATCGTGCAGGTCTATGAGCCCTGCCTCTTCTACAAGCCCCTGCTCGACGCCCGTAACCTGATTGACGCCGGGGAGATCGGAAAGCCTACCGGCATCCGCGTGGCGATGACCGTGGCAAAGGGGCAGAGCGATGTGTGGGATTTTGCCTCCATCGAAGACGAAGCCTCCCTCTGGCGGTTCGATCCGCAGCTCTCCGGCGGCTCGCCGATGCTCTACGATGTGGGTTATCAGACCTTCTGCATCGCGCTCTTTTTGATCGGCAATGTGGAGAAGATCGAGGTCTGGCGCTCGGAGACGGCCATCCGCGAGGGGCTGAAGCTCGACGCGCCGACGGTGGCGATGTGGAAGCATTTCCAGCAGGACTGCTACGGGACGATGACGCTCAACTACGCGCCCGAGCGCAAGCTGCGCACCCCTTATCACCCGCTGGAAGCGACCATCGCGGTGGAGGGCACCCGGGGGACCATCGACATCATCCGGTCCTCCGATCCGACGCAGCTTGAGGCGCCGGTGGAGCTTCGTCGCGACAGCCGCAAGGTGGCCTACGGCCAGCGTAACACCGCCTTTGAAGACAGCTTCGTGCGCGCCACGCGCAACTTCATCGGCGCCTGCCTGGGCGAAGAAGATCCGCTGCTGGGGGCCAATGAAGCCCGCCAGCTCCTGCTGCTGACCCTGGCCTACCAGGAGAGCTCGCGGCGAGGACGGGCGGTCAACCTGCAGCACGGCTGAGTGGCGGCCGGTGGTCGGGGTGTTGCCCGATCGCGGCGGCTCACGATGGAAATGAATTAAAAATCAGGTACCAAGAGGCTTCATGACCGAGCAGCATGATCTGGGGCGTATTTTTGTAGTGGAGGCGCCGCGGCGCTATGCGGTGCTGCTCAATGCGCGCGCCAAGGCCTGGACTGGCGAGGTCCATGAGGCGGTGCAGCGTTTTGTGCCGGCGCGTGATCTTTACCTGACCGACGACTTCCGCCAGGCGCAGACCACGGTGGAGCGCATCCTGGCGCAGGACTACGACGTGGTGTTTACCGGCGGGGGCGATGGCACGATCATGTTTTTGATCAACGCCATTGAGGCCGCTGTGAAAGCCGGCAAGATCGCCCGTGAAGACGCGCCGCCCGTGGGTGTGCTGCGCCTGGGCACCGGCAACGCGGTGGCCTCGTATGTGGGTGCCGGCCCGATCATCGAGGATCTGCGCGCTCTGCACGCCGGCGCTCCGCTCAAAGTCCACGAGGTCAACATGGTCGAAGACGGAGAGCATCGCTTTCCCTTCGGCGGCTTTGGCTGGGACGCCGACATCCTCAACGACTACGACCGCTTTAAGGCCGCGGTGCGCGACACCGCCCTGGAGAACTTCGCCACGGGGCTGGGCGGCTACGCCCTCTCGATCGGCTCGCGCACCATCCCCAAAGCCACCATCCGCGGCTCGCGCAACGCCCGCTTCACCAACCTCGGGGAGGTCGCCTACGAGCTCGATGAGCACGGCCGCATTGTGCGCGAGGTCGGCCCCGGAGAGCTGATGTATGACGGGCCGATGAAGATCACCAGCTCGGCCACGATCCCCTACTGGGGCTTTAAGATCCGCATGTTCCCCTACGCCAACTTAAAGCCGGGCTTCTTTGAGCTGCGTTCCTACAACGGCTCGATCTCCAGCATTCTGATGGACCTTCCGGCCTTCTGGAAGGGGGAGGTTGAGGAGGGCAAGCTCGGCGACTGGCTGGTGCAGCGGGTGGCAGTGGAGGTCGAAGAGGCGATGAGCTACCAGGTCGCCGGCGACGCGGCCGGCTACCGCACGAAGGTGGAATGGTCGCTCTCGGATCATCCCAGCCTGCTGGCGGTGCCGCTGCAATAAGGCGTTCGGCCCGCGCGGATGCGCTCTTTGCGCGGGGCCGGTTAAGCGCGCTTTACATCATGTCAAACACGGGGGGCTTGCGTCGCGCGCGCGCATTGGGGAAGGTGGGTTGATGTAGGTCTAATTCAACCTCCGCCCCCTGCTCGCGCTCTGATGCGCGTGGAAGAGGGCGCGGAGGTCGCCAACGCGCGCGGCGCGGGAGGAATGCGATGATGTCGAGAATGAAGTGGCTCTGCGGGATGCTGGCCCTGAGTACGGTGGGCCTTATGATGCCGGCCTGTGGCCCGAGTCAGACGATTGATCTTCGGGACGACGCCGGCGATGAGCGCGACGCCGACGATGAAGATCGCGACACGGGCAACGACCCCGACACCGGCTTTGATGCGGATGTGGACGATGATCCGGACGCCACCGAGGATCCCGACGCCGACGTCGATCCGGATGGGGGCAACGACCCGGATGCCGATGAGGATCCCGACGCCGATGTGGATGACGAGCCTGACGCCGACGATCCCGGCCCGCTCACCGATGGGGAGGCTGCGGCCCGGGCGATGATTGCCGGCTTCTGCGATGCGGTCTGGAGCTGTCCGGATGGCTCTCAGCAGGTGGCCTTTTTGAGCCTGACGCTGGGGCGCTACCCCGACGCTCAGGCCTGCACCGACGCCTGGCGCGCCGGCGCAGGCTCAATGGACCTCTCCGAGCTTATTCGCAGCGTCGATGAGGGCCGCATCGTCGTGGACCGCGACCTCCTCGACGCCTGCACCGACGCCATCGCCGAGGCGGCCTGCAACGCCGAGGGCGATCAGACGGGTATGCAAATTCCGGAGGCTTGCCGCACCGCGATGGCCGGCCAGGCCAGCGCCGGCGACGCCTGCATCAACCTGCAGGACTGCGCCTCCGGGCTTCGTTGCGACTACAGCTACGAGCAGGACGCCCCCTGCTACGGCACCTGCGTGGACCCGGCGGTGGCCGACGCCTGCGGCAATGATGGCATCTGCGATGAGGCCACCTCCTACTGCGATCGCAGCGGCACCGAGCCCGAGTGCGTGGACTACGAAGTTGGCGATGAGTGCACCGAAGGCGGCGGCGAGTGCGCCGAGGATTTTGTATGCGTGCGCGGCTACTGCCAGTTTGATTATGCGCCTGAGCCCATCAATCTGGCCGGAGAGGGAGAAACCTGCTCGCAATTTGACCAGACCTTCTGCCTGCCCGGGCTGACCTGCCAGACCTCCGCGGCCAATGGCAGCGTCACCACCTGCGAGCGCCCCCTGAGCGCCGGAGAGACCTGCGTCCAGACGGGCGACTGTGAGGCCGGCCTGCGATGTGGCGAAGAAGAGAGCGGCGGCGCCTCGATCTGCGGAGGGCTTCTGCCCCTGGGTGAGCCTTGCCAGGAGAGCGGTGAGTGTGAGAGCAGCTACTGCTTCTATGATTATGAGGTCACCGGCGATCATGGCACCTGCGCGATGCGCGAGGTCTGTGAGCTGCCTTAAACCTTGTGGGTAAGCCACAAAGCGCTGCCGCTCCCTATGGGGGCGGCAGTGCTGATATGGTGTAAGTGTTTGATCATGTTCAGGAAGTCGATGTTTTTAAGGAGGCAAAGATGAACGTAAAACAATGGACGATGCGCGCTCTGGCGCTCGCGATGGCCGCCGCGCTTATGGTGGGTTGCAGCGATGATCCCGATCCCTCGGTCGCCGAGCGTCAGGATGCCGGTCCGGACGCGGAGCTCGACTCCGATCCGGAGCCCGATACCACCGAGGAAGATGCCGGCGACGATGTCGATCCGGACGAGGATGTGAATCCCGACGCCGATGTCGATCCCGACGCCGATGCCGATCCGGACGCCGATGCCGATCCGCAGCCCGAGCTCACCGACGTGGAGCTGATCACTCAGGTGCTGGCCACGGGCTTCTGTGAGGCCGCCTACACCTGTGCCGACAGCTCCAATGAGGCCGCCTACCTGGTCGCCCGGCTCAGCCGTTTCGGCTCGGTGGAGGCGTGTGTGGCCGGCGGGGCCGAGTGGCTCGCGTTGTGGGGCTTCACCGGCCCGATCGACGCGGTGGCGGATGGGCGAGTGATCCTCGATCGCGACGGGGCCGATGCCTGCGCCGAGGCGCTGGCGACAGCCTACTGCGAAGCCTCGGCGCTTGATGGACCGCCGCCGGAGTGTGAAGCGATCCTCGAACCCACACGCAACGAGGGCGAAGCCTGCGTCGAGAACGAAGAGTGCATGGGCGATCTCGAATGCAGCCATGAGGGTTCCACCGAGTGCTACGGCACCTGTGTCGACCCGGCCATCGCCAATGCCTGCGGTGATGAAGGTGTCTGCCAGCCCTGGGAATACTGTGACGAGAGCGGTGCGGCGCCCACCTGCGTGCCTTACGCCGGCGCCGGCGACGAGTGCACCGAAGGCGGCGACGAGTGCGCCGAGGGTGAGCGTTGCACCTTCGGCCACTGCGAGGAGCCGCAGGCCGTGGAGATCGAGCTCATCGCCGAAGGTGAGGCCTGTGGTGAGAGCCCGCTGGCGATCTGCACGCCGGGCACGATCTGCGGCGCGGTCTTCGACAGCGAAGGTCAGCTCGACGAAGAAGCCGGCACGATCTGTGGTGCGCCGCGTGAGCTCGGCGCGTTCTGCGCAGAAGCCAGCGAGTGCCTCTTCGGACTGACGTGCAACGACGATGGTGTCTGCGCCGAGCTTGCAGCTGAAGGTGAGTCCTGCGAATCGGGCCTGGACTGCGCCAGCGGCACCTGCGACGACGGCGTGGAGTCGGTCTGCGGCGCACCGCTGGTCTGTGAAGTGCCCGCGCCCTGAGCTCCTTAAATAACGCCGGCGCTTTTGATGTCCGAAGCGCTGGTGTTCGAAAAAAGCCTGTTTTGATCCTCCGCGGATTAAAACAGGCTTTTTTTATGCCGAATGCCCGACGCCGGGCGCTGAGCGTTGCGGCTTAAAGGGCGTCGTAGTCGCGACGCCAGCGCTGGGAGAGGTCCACGTCGTGGAGGTAGCGCGCGACCTGCTGGTCGACCTCCTCTTCGCTCCAGCCCAGCTTTTTAGCCATATGCGCGGCGATGCGGGGCGCGGCCTGGCGGCCCTGATCGGCGGCCCGGTAGAAGATCTGGGTACGCTGCACGAGCATGTCGGTGAGGGTGGCGGCCAGCTCGTGGGTGATGGCCCAGTCGATCTGCACAAAAAGCTCGGGCCGGCCCTCAGTAACAGCCTTTCCGAGCTCCGGATCGACCGCCACAAGCTCGCCGAGGGCCGGGGCGCGGGTACCGTAGGTGTGGGCCAAAAAACGCGCCGAGAGTTCGCTGAGGTGGCCCTGGCTGGCTTCCAGGGTGTGTTGGGCGATGAGCTCAAAGGCCTCGTCGTCGCTCTCGGCCTCGGGCCAGTCGGCGGCGCCGGGCAGCGGGGAGGTGTCGGTGCGCGGGTTATGCACCGTCTCGGGGAGATGATCGCCCAGGCGCAGCATCTTCAGGGCCGTCTCCACAACTTCTGCCGACATGCGCCGGTAGGTGGTGAGCTTGCCGCCGGCGATGGTGATCAGGCCGTCTTCGCCCACCACGATCTGGTGCTCGCGGCTGACCTCGCTCTCGGAGATGTCGGCGCCCGAGGCGCTCCCCTGGGCCATCAGCGGGCGCAGCCCGGCCCAGGTGGCGATGACATCGTCGGCCGTGAGGGGATGTTCGGGGAAGTAGTCGTTGGCGGCGGTGAGCAGGTACTCCACGTCGCTGGCCTCGGCGTAGACCTGGCCCGGATCCCCCTTGTAGTCGGTGTCGGTGGTGCCGATGTAGGTCTGCTCACCCCAGGGGATGGCAAAGAGCACGCGTTTGTCGTCGGGGTGAAAACAGACCACGGCGTTGTTGACCGGCAGACGCGCGTGGTCGACGACGATGTGCACGCCTTTGGTGGGGCGCAGCAGCGTGGAGGTGGGCTCGGCGCTCAACGCGCGGGTGCGATCGGTCCAGGGGCCGGTGGCGTTGATCACGGCGTGGGCGCGGATCTCTTTAAGCCCCCCATCGCCGAGCATATCTTTGACGACGGCGCCCTGGATGCGGCCACTCTCTTCGTCTTTGATGAACGAGAGGGCGCGGGTCCAGGTGGCGATGGTCGCCCCGTGAGCGGCGGCGTCGAGGGCGCTCTCCAGGGTCAGGCGGGCGTCGTCGGTGGAGCAGTCGTAGTAGAGGGGCGCGCCTTTGAGCTCCTCGCGGGTCAGCGCGGGCTCTTCTTTTGCGACGTCGCGCACCCCGAGCTTGCGGTGGCGTTTGGGGGAGCGAAAGAGCGAGAGCCCCTCGTAGAGCCACATCCCCGCCTTGAGCGTGAGCAGGTTGTGGGGGGAGTTGCGGTAGACCGGAAAGAGAAAGCCTAAGGGGCGCACAAGGTGCGGCGCGATATCGAGCAGGATGCGCCGCTCGCTCACGGCCTCAAAGACCAGGCTGAACTCGAACTGCTGGAGGTAGCGAAGCCCGCCGTGCACGAGCTTGGAGGAGCGCGAGCTTGTGCCGTAAGCCAGGTCGCGGGCCTCCACCAGCGCGACCTTGAGCCCGCGACGCGCAGCGTCGCGGGCGATGCCCGCGCCGTTGATGCCGCCGCCAATGATCAAAAGATCGACGGGCTCTCCGAGCGCGTCCCACATCGCCTGTCTTGAGGTGTTTTTGCTCATAAGTCTTTGAATTTTTTGTGGAATTTAGAGGGGTTGGTGCGCAGGTTTGTGCCGCCCTCGGGCCGACGCCGGTCAACTTAATGACGGGGTGCGTCAAAAGCAACGGGGGGCTTCGATTCGTCGCGGCTGACGAGCGTGGGCCGGCGTCGGGGCGTACTATTACGCCGTGAGCTATCGTTGACGCTGTGTCTGCTGCATTGAGAGCACCGCGGGCTGCGTTGCAAAGCCTCGACGATGCTAAAGCATCGCCTGCGTTTTGCGCCTTGCCCGCGTCACTCTCAATTTCGCATCCACCAGCGTCAACTTCTGCTCACAGCGTAGTACTCAAGGCGTTGAAGATGTTTAGCTTTTCATGAACTGAAACGTCTGATGGGAGGGGGGATCGATGTGTGGACTTGCGGGGTTCTGGGACCGGCGCTGCGCGCGCTTTGAGCCGGTGATCTTTGCGATGACCAACGCCTTGCGCCACCGGGGGCCGGATGGGGCGGGCTACTGGTTTGACGGGCGTCACGGGCTGGCGCTGGGGCATCGACGCCTGGCGATCCTGGACTGCTCCGACCGGGGCCGCCAGCCGATGTTCTCGGCCGACGGGCGCTGGGCGCTGGTCTACAACGGGGAGGTTTATAACTTCGCCGAGCTCAAGGCCCGGGTGCTCGAAGCCACCCGCGGAAACTACCCCTTTGTGGGAGGCTCGGACACCGAGGTGATCCTGGGGGCGGTGCAGACCTTTGGCCTCGAAGAGAGTTTGAGGCAGATGGTGGGCATGTTTGCCATGGCCCTGTGGGATCGGGAGCGCGCCGAGCTGCATCTGGTGCGCGATCGCTTAGGGATCAAGCCTCTTTACTGGGCCTGGCACGGGCAGGTGCTGCTCTTTGGCTCGGAGCTCAAGGCGCTGCGGGCCTACCCCGGCTTTGATCCTCAGATCGACCGTCGCGCCCTGGCCGGGTTTTTGAGCCGCTCGGCCGTCGGCGGCGCCCACGCCATCTACGAGGGGGTCTACAAGGTGCGCCCGGGCGCGATGCTCACCATCCGCGATCCGGGCAAAGCCCGGGTCGAGGAGCATCGCTGGTGGCGCGCCGAGGAGGTCGTCGCGCTGGGGGTGCGCTCGCCATTTATGGGCGATGAGGAGCAGGCCACCGATGAGCTCGAGCGCGAGCTGCGCCGCGCCGTCGGTCAGCGCATGGTGGCCGATGTGCCCCTGGGGGCCTTTTTATCCGGCGGCATCGACTCGACGACGGTCGTGGCTCTGATGCAGGCGCAGTCCGGTCGCCCCATTCAGACCTTTTCGATCGGCAACGCCGAGGCCCGCTACAATGAGGCCAATGATGCCGCGCAGGTGGCGCGTTTTCTGGGCACCGAGCATACCTCGCTGATCGTGGAGCCGGCCGATGCGCTGGAGGTCATCGCAAACTTGCCCGCCCTCTACGATGAGCCCTTTGCGGACGCCTCGCAGATCCCCACCTTTCTGGTCAGCGAGCTTGCGCGCCAGAAGGTCACCGTGGCCTTGAGTGGCGACGGGGGCGATGAGGTGTTTGGGGGCTACAACCGCCATGTGTGGGGGCCGCCGATCTGGGAGGGCATGAGCCGGGTGCCCGTGCCCGTGCGCGAGCAGGTGGGGCGCGCGCTTTTGTGGCTGAGCCCGGGGCAGTGGGAGGCGCTTCTGGCCGGCCTCAACCAGGGCGCACTGCGCCCGAGCGCCAGGCTGCGCCGCCTGCTGGAGGAGCTGCGCGAGCGTCTTTTGGGCGCATCGGGAGCATCCTCCACAAGCTCCGAGCCCACCCCCGGCCGACTTCGACTGGTCGGCGACAAACTCCACAAACTCGCCGAGCTCCTCGACACCCCCGACGCCGAAGATCTTTACCGGCGCCTGCTCACCAACTGGCCGACCGGCCATCTGGCGGTGCGCGATCTGCAGGAGCCCCCCCGCACCTGGAGCTGGGACCAGGAGCCCCAGGTCGCAAGCCTGGCCGAGCGCTGGATGTACCGCGATCTGGTGGGTTATCTGCCCGACGACATCCTCACCAAGGTCGATCGCGCCTCGATGGGCGTGAGCCTGGAGGCCCGCGTGCCCCTGCTCGACCACCGCGTGGTGGCCTTTGCCTGGCGCCTGCCTTTAGGCATGAAGGTGCGGGGGCGAGAGGGCAAACATATCTTGAGGCGCGTGCTTTATCGCTATGTGCCGCGGGCGCTGGTGGAGCGGCCGAAGATGGGGTTTGGCGTGCCGCTCGATGCCTGGCTGCGCTCCGAGCTGCGCCCCTGGGCCGAGGCTCTGTTAAGTCCGGAACGCCTGGAGCGGGAGGGCTTCTTTCACCCCGAGCCGGTGCGCGCGATCTGGCGCGAACATATCAGCGGAAAACGCTCGCGGGCCTACGAGCTCTGGAACGTCTTGATGTTTCAGGCCTGGCTTGAGCATCAGCATCCCGGCCGCAGCCGCCGCGCCGCCGGCCGCACCACCAGCCCCACCCTGGTGGGCTCACCCTCGATGGTGGGTCGCCGATGAATGAGGTTTTTGCCTGCACCATCCTGATCTTCACCGGCGTCTTCGCCCTCTTTGTGGGCCAGACCCGGCTCCCTGGCGAGGATCGCCGCTTTGTGTGGATGAGCTTCTGGGCGCACGTCATCGCTGCCTTTGTGCTGATCGTGCTCACCTACGAGTTCTTCGGCCGCGGCGATATGGAGGTCTATTACGGCTATGGCGAGGCGCTGGCCGACTACATTCGCGTCGACCCGCTGCGCTGGGGCCCGGAGGTGCTGCGCCTGATCTTCCAGCAGCCCGCCGAGATCCCCATTGAGGTCTTCGGGCAGGAGGGGACGTCGACGACCACGATGATCGGCATCACGGCGTTTTTGCTGATTCTGACGGGCTCTTCGATGTTTGGCTGCGGGCTGATCTTGAGCTTTGTGGCGTTCAGCGGGCAGCTGGCGATGTACCGCACCTTCAGCGCGCATTTCGGCCGCGAGCTGCGCCTGCAGGTGATGGTGGCCACGCTGCTGGTGCCCTCGGCGGTCTTCTGGACGAGCGGGGTCGTTAAGGAGGCGGTGGCGATGGGGGGCTTAGGGTGGATGATCTACGGGCTGCACCGCCTGCTGGGCCGCCGCGGCAAGGGCTGGGGGATTTTATGGCTGGCCGCCGGTGCGGTGGCCGTGGCCCTGGTCAAGAGCTACATCCTCTTTCCGATGGTGGCTGCCGCCGCGCTCTGGTGGTACTGGCGGCGCGCGATGGCCACGCATGGTACGGTTGCGATTGCCAAAAAGCCCTTTCAGATCGCGATCTTAGGGGCGATGTGTGTGGGCGGTATGATCGGCCTGGGGCAGATCTTTCCGCAGTACTCCCTGGACTCACTGGCTGAGGAGACGGCCAACCTGCAGTACCAGGGCGAACGCATCCAGGGGGGCTCCTCGTACAGCATCGGCGACGGCACCACGACCAGCCTGGGGGGGCAGCTGGCCTTTGCGCCGCTGGCGATCTCGGCCTCGCTTTTTCGGCCCTTTATCTTTGAGGCCCATAACGCGGTGGCGGCCATCAACGCGGTGGAGACCACGCTGGTGCTTTTGCTCTGGGTGCGCATCTTATGGGTACTGGGGGCGAGGGGGGCGTGGCGGGTGCTGCGCAGCTCACCGCCGCTGATCTTTTGCGTGGTCTTTGTGCTGCTCTTCGGCCTGGGCGTGGGGCTTGCGACCACCAACCTGGGCACCCTCTCGCGCTACCGGGTGCCCATGATGCCGATGTACCTGCTGGTGCTCCTGATCTTGAGCGCGCGCCCCTGGCGGCTGCGCGCCGGCCTGATGGGAGGCCAGGGGACCGGCGGCGCGTCCTTTGCCGAGCCCACATCGAAGGCACGCACGCGCACATTTGCCTACTTCACCGAAGATTTTCGCAGGGGGGCGAGATGGAGAGGCCGTTAGTCAGCGTATATATCACCTGCCATAACTACGGGCGTTATCTGGAGCAGGCCGTCGAGAGTGTACTGGCGCAGAGCCTGCAAAACTGGGAGCTGATCATCGTCGATGATGCCTCCAGCGATGAGACGCCGGAGATCTGCCAGCGTTATCAGGAGCAGGATCCGCAGCGCATTCGTGTGCTGCGCCACGAGGAGGCGCAGGGCCTGCAGCGCAACGCCAACCGCGTGCTGGAAATGGCCCGCGGTAAGTACATCATGCGCCTGGACGCCGACGACTGGCTCGATGAGTCGGCGCTGCTGGTGATGAGCGAGCGCATGGAGCGCCGCGCGGAGGTGGCGCTGGTCTACCCCAACTACTTCTATGTCGACGCCGAGGGGCGTTTTCTGGGGGTGGAGCAACGCAAGCTCCCCGGCAGCGAGGCGCGCCTGCTCGACCTGCCGGCGCACGGGGCCTGCACGATGGTCCGCCGCCGGGTGCTCAAGGCGCTGGGCGGCTACGACGAGCGCCACAACGCGCAGGATGGCTATGAGCTCTGGCTCAAGGTCTCCCGGCATTATGCGGTGGAGGGGGTGGCCACGCCCCTCTTTTTCTACCGCCAGCACCCTGAGTCGCTCAGCCGTAATGAGGATCGCCTGCTCACCGCGCGTCGCCAGATCAAACGCTCCCTGGCCGAGAAGCTCGAAGGAGCGGTCAAGCCGCGGGTGGTGGGGATTGTGCCCGCCAAAAACACCTACAAGAGCATGCCGGACGTGGTCTTGAAGGAGGTCGGCGGCCGCCCGCTCATCGACCACACCCTGGAGGCGGCGCGGGCCAGCGGGCGTTTTGATGAAATCTGGGTCACCACCGACTGCCCGCGGGTGGTGGAGCACTGCACCATGCGCGACATCCCGGCGATGCTGCGCCCCTCCGCGCTCTCGGAGGCCGACCGCAAGCTCTCGGAGGTTGTGTACGACGCCGTCACGCGTCTGGAGACTGACCACGACCTTTTTGCCGATGTGGTGGTGGTGCTCAGCGCCCACAGCCCGCTGCGTCGCGCCGAACATATCACCAAGGCGCTCGACACTCTGGTGCTTTACGACGCCGACAGCGTGATCAGCGTTTACGAAGACTTCGACATGCACTTTCAGCATGGCGCCGACGGCCTGGAGCCCCTCAACCCCGCGATGATGCGTAAGCTGCGCCTGGAGCGCGAGGGGCTCTACGTCTTTAACGGCGCCATCACCGCGGTATGGCGCGACGCGATCCGCCCGGACGATTACCACGGCAAGAGCATCTCGCATGTGGTGATGCCCTGGCGGGAGAGTTTTCAGCTTAAGAGCGATTTTGATCGCTGGATGCTCGATCGCCTGCTGCGCGAAGACAACGAAGACCGGCAGGAGCCGCCCACGGCTGCTGCTGAATAGTACGCCATGAGCTCTCGTTGAGGTCGCGTCTGCTGCATTGAGTGCACCGCGTGCTGCGTTGCAAAGCCTCGACGATGCTTTCAGCATCGCCTGCGTTTTGCGCCTTGCCCGCGTCACTCTCAATCTCGCATCCAGCGACATCAACATCGGCCCAGGGCGTAAGAAGTGATTTGAGAATCAACAGGTTATGCGCTGCTTGTGAGGCGCCTTTAAGGGGAGGGAAACCATGCTTTTTGTCGCCGAGATAGGACTCAACCATGAGGGGAACTTCGACCTGGCCTACGAGCTGATCCGCCAGGCGAAGCTCTCCGGGGCCGATGTGGCCAAGTTTCAGTTTGGCTGGCGCGACCAGCCCGGGGAGCTCAACCATATCAACCCCGATATGGCCATGCAGCTCAAGCGTTGGTGCGAGTGGTGGGAGATCGACTTCATGGCCTCGATCATCAACGAGGAGGCCCTGGAGCTTGCGCGCCCGCTTAATCCGCGTCGCTACAAGATCGCCTCGCGCACCGTCGTCGATAAGCCGGAGCTTGTGGAGCGGGTGCTGGAGCAGGGGCGCGAGACCTACATCTCGCTCGGCTGGTGGACTGGCGAGGAGCTGCCCTTTGGGCCGCCCACCGACAAGCTGCGTTACATCTTCTGCCGCTCGCATTACCCCACCTACCCGGCGCATCTGGAGGGGCTGCCCGAGCGCTTTGAGCCCGAGGGGTACTACGGCTACAGCGACCACATGCACGGCATTGAGGGCTGCCTGCTGGCGATCGCGCGCGGCGCGCAATTTGTCGAAAAGCACTTCACCCTCGACAAGACCATCCGCGGGGTGCACCGCGACCACATCTTAAGCGCCACACCCTCCGAGCTCCGACAGCTGGTGGATCTGGGCCGACCGCTCAGCCGGCTCGCCAGGGGCTTGAGCGGCGATCAACCCGCCGTGGGCGGCGTGCCGGGCTAAACGAAGCGCGCCGACCTGGTCGGGGGGGCCGGGTCGGCGAAGGCGGAGGTTCTGACATCATTTCAGGGGCAAGGGGCAGGGGGGCGACAATGACGGAGCGAGCAAAAGTGGTGGCAGTGGTCCAGGCGAGGATGAGCTCGGAGCGGCTCCCGGGGAAGGTGCTGATGCCCCTGGCCGGGCGACCGGCCCTCTGGCACATCATCGAGCGCCTCAAGCGGGTCTCGCAGATCGATGAGATCATCATCGCCACAAGCGACCGCACAGACGACGACCCGATCGAAGCGCTGGTCAGCTGGCTGAACACCCCCGGGGTGCGCCTCTTTCGGGGCTCGCGCGATGACGTGCTCAGCCGCTTTTATCTGGCGCTTGCCCAGACCGAGGCTGAGGTCGTGGTGCGCATCACGGGCGACACGCCGCTGATCTGCGTGGAGCATCTTGAGCGCATGCTCACACATCTTCTGCAGAGTGACGCGATCGGCGTCGACGGCCATTTTGCCCGCACCGGCCTCACCTTAGGCTTTGGCAGTGAGGCGTACCGGGTGAGCGCGCTGGTCGATGCCCACCTGCTGGCGATGCGCCCCGAAGAGCGCGAGCACGTCACGCTCTTTATCAAGGAGCGGCCCCAGGTCTACCCGGTCGACTACCTCAAGCCCGACCCGGCGCTCTGCTCGGACTTTCGGCTCACGATGGACTACCCCGAAGATTATGCGCTCTTGCGCGAGATCTACGACGCCCTCTACCGCCCCGGCGACATCGTGGACTGCCGGCGGGTGTTGGAGTGGCTGCACCGCCGCCCGGACCTGGTGGAGCGCAACGCGCATTGCCTGCAGCGCAGCGCCCGCTGAGGCCGGGGCAGGAGCGGGGCGTGAGGAGTGAAGCCGAAAGAGGAGGTGGCCCGACGCTTAAGCGTCGGAGGGCCGCGGCGTTGCTCCCTGCGTCGACCTTAAGGATCGCAGCACCGGGCGCGGTCCTCCGACCTCGGGCATTGTGGCGTTGAGGCTCAGGTAATGTTCCCGCAGCACCTCGCCAAGCTCGGTGTACCACTCCTGCGCCGGCGATGAGGCGCGCCACTGCAGCGTCAGCGTGCGCCCGGGCGGGTCGTCGCCAAAGCTGCGCGCGACCAGATCCTGGCCCGGGCGCACCTCCGCGCTCAGCGCGCTGGCCGGCAAGAGCGTGGCGCCCAGCCCGCTCTCCACCATCCGCACGAGCGTCGCGACGCTGGCCGCGGTCACCGTGGTCGCCGGCGGGCTTCCCGCCAGCCGACACACATCCATCGCCTGATCCCTCAAACAGTGGCCATCCTGCATCAAAATCAGACTCGCCCCGGCAATCTCGTCGGTGGCGATGCGCTCCGGCGCGCTCAGCGGATGGCCCGCCGGCGCCACCAGCACAAAGGGCTCCACGATCAGGTCCGGCCCGCTCAACCCCTGATCCTCAAAGGGGCGGGCGAGTAACCCCAGGTCGATCGCCCCCAGGCGCAGCTCCCTTAAAAGATCGTCGGTCTGCAGCTCCTCGATGGCAAAGGCCACCTCGGGGTAGAGCCTGCGAAACTTCGCCAGCAGACCGGGCAGCCCGTAGGGCGCGATGGTAGGGATCACCCCCAGGCGCACCGTGCCCTGGCGCGCGCCGGCATACGCCCGCGCCGCGCCCACCAGCTCCTTCGCCTCCAGCAACAACCTCCTCGCCCGCGCCACAACCTCCTCGCCAGCCCCCGTCAAGAGCACCCGCGGGCGCGCCCGCTCGAAGAGCTCCACGCCCAGGAGCTCCTCCACTTCCCGGATCTGCTTGCTAAGTGCGGGCTGGCTGACCGAACATACGCGGGCTGCTTCCACGAATTGTCCGCTGTCTGCCAGAGCCACGATGTACTCGAGTTGGCGAAGGGTGGGCAGCATCTTATTAACCTGAGGTTATGGGAGGTATATCTACAATATCTTTGTCTTATGCACGACGCGTGTTTAAAACAAGCTCCGTCAACGGGTCCGGGTGCATCAGGCGTCTGCGACCCCCTGCAAAACCAACATCCCATCATCCACATCAGGAGAGGCCATGTCCGAGAACGCGAAAGCGAATAAGTGTCCTGTGATGCACGGCTCCACCGGCCCCCGGCCGACCGGCTCGATCGCCAACAAGCACTGGTGGCCCAACCAGCTCAACCTGAAGATTCTGGTGCAGAACACCAAATCGGTGGACCCGATGGGCGAGGAGTTTGATTACGCCTCGGAGTTCAAGAGCGTGGATCTGGCGGCGGTGAAGGCCGATATTGAGAAGGTCCTGACCACCTCGCAGGATTGGTGGCCGGCCGACTACGGTCACTACGGTCCGTTTATGATCCGCATGGCCTGGCATAGCGCGGGCACCTACCGCATCAGCGACGGCCGCGGCGGCGCCACCTCCGGCACGCAGCGCTTCGCCCCTCTGAACAGCTGGCCGGACAACGCCAACCTCGACAAGGCTCGCCGACTGCTCTGGCCGGTGAAGCAGAAGTATGGCCGCAAGATCTCGTGGGCCGACCTGATGATCCTCACCGGCAACGTCGCGCTGGAGTCGATGGGCTTTAAGACCGCGGGCTTTGCCGGCGGCCGCGCCGACGTGTGGGAGCCGGAAGAAGACATCGACTGGGGCCCCGAGACCGAATGGCTGGGCGATAAGCGCTACAGCGGCGACCGCGAGCTTGCCAACCCCCTGGCCGCAGTGCAGATGGGCCTGATCTACGTCAACCCCGAGGGCCCCAACGGCAAGCCCGACCCGGTCGCGGCGGCGCGCGACATCCGCGAGACCTTCGCCCGCATGGCGATGAACGACGAAGAGACCGTCGCCCTGATCGCCGGCGGCCACACCTTCGGTAAGACCCACGGTGCCGGCGATGCCGCGCACGTCGGACCGGAACCCGAGGGCGCCGGCATCGAAGAGATGGGCCTGGGCTGGAAGAGCAGCTTCGGCAGCGGCAAAGGCGCCGACACCATCACCAGCGGCCTGGAAGGCGCCTGGACCCCCACCCCCACGAAGTGGGACAACAGCTTCTTCGAGACGCTCTTCGGCTACGAGTGGGAGCTCACCAAGAGCCCGGCCGGCGCCTACCAGTGGACCCCCAAAGATGGGGCAGGCAGCGACACCGTGCCCGACGCCCACGACCCCGATAAGCGCCACGCCCCGATGATGGCCACGACCGACCTCGCGTTGATCATGGACCCGGCCTACCGCGCCATCTCGGAGCGATATTATAAAAACCCCGACCAGCTCGCCGACGCGTTTGCCAAAGCCTGGTTCAAGCTCACCCACCGCGACATGGGCCCGACCTCGCTTTACCTGGGGCCGGAAGTTCCGAGCGAAGAGTACATCTGGCAGGATCCGGTCCCGGCGGTCGACCACACGCTTATCGACGCCGACGACATCAGCGCGCTCAAGGCCAAAATTCTCGACTCCGGCCTGAGCATCGCGCAGCTGGTGAAGACGGCCTGGGGATCGGCCACGACCTTCCGCAACAGCGACAAGCGCGGCGGCGCCAACGGCGCCCGCATTCGCCTGGCGCCCCAGAAGGACTGGGCCGTCAACGAGCCCGCCGAGCTCGCCACGGTGCTCAAGGTGCTCGAAGAGGTGCAGACCGGCTTCAACAACGCCCAGTCTGACGACAAGCGCGTCTCGCTTGCCGACCTCATCGTGCTCGGCGGCTGCGCGGCGGTCGAAAAAGCCGCAAAAGACGCCGGCTACGACATCGAGGTGCCCTTCACCCCCGGTCGCACCGACGCCTCCGAGGCCCAGACCGACGCGGACTCGTTTGCGCCGCTCGAGCCCAAAGCCGACGCCTTCCGCAACTTCTACACCGAAGGCCTCAAGCGCTCGGCCGAAGAGCTCCTGGTCGACCGCGCCCAGCTCATGACGCTCACCGTCCCCGAGATGACCGCGCTCATCGGCGGGATGCGCGTCCTCGACGCCAACACCGGCGGCGACAAAGCCGGCGTCTTCACCGACGCCCCGGGCACCCTGACCAATGACTTCTTCGTCAACCTCCTCGACCAGAACCTCGAGTGGCAGGCCTCCGACGATAAGGGCTACCGCTTCGAAGGCCGCGACCGCGGCACCGGCGAGGTCAAGTGGTCGGCCACCCGCGCCGACCTGATCTTCGGCAGCAACTCCCAGCTGCGTGCCATCGCCGAAGTCTACGCCTGCGACGACGCCGACGAGCAGTTTGTCAGCGACTTCGTGGCAGCCTGGAACAAGGTGATGAACCTGGATCGCTTTGATATCGCTTAAGTGTGAGTCGGAGGGGTGATGCCCCTTCGACCCGCATAGCATCAGGACTTCGGGCCTGATCGCCAAACCCCTCGCCGCATCCGCGGCGAGGGGTTTTTTGTTGGGGGAGGCGGATGTAAATGGAAATGGGGGCGCCGCGTGCCGTGTGCAAGACCAGAGCCCATTCAATGAGCGTCGGGCATTCAATGATTTTGGTGAGCTTGAAGCTCAGATATTCTTTGGAGCGTCTTCGCTGTCGATGGGGGAACCCTCTTTCGTGGATGACTACTGCCAAGGGCA
Source organism: Lujinxingia vulgaris (assembly GCF_007997015.1). NCBI lineage: Bacteria > Deltaproteobacteria > Bradymonadales > Lujinxingiaceae > Lujinxingia > Lujinxingia vulgaris. The sequence continues at coordinate 337,049 of NZ_VOSM01000005.1, read as the reverse complement.
GTCGACATGCTCGGATACGCTGCTGGACGCGAAGTACATTCGGGATAACGCGGGACGATTGATGGAGCGTTGGGTTAGCTACAAATTCCCGACGTCCGTTCCGAGAGCTGCGCCCTCATTTAACAACCAGCAGTTTAAGTACGACACGCGTGGTCACCTCGCCAATTTTGTGGAAGAGCGCAACTCCCTCAATCCCATGATACGGGCTGCGTCAACGTTTGAGGTGGACTATACGCGTGGCGTCCATGGATCTGTGACCGCCTGGGACACGACCTTTAACACCCAGAACTTCGTTCATGACGCGAACCGTACAGCGGATGGCCGCGCCATCGCATTCAATCTCGATTTTGGAAGCGGGGTTACCGAACCCGTGAAGTACGAGGATCGGGGCTTCATCGCCGAGCTTGGAGGGTTCTCCTTTGAGTATGATCAGTGGCAGCAACTGACCTCGGTACATCGAAATGGACAGAAGTACGCCGAGAGCTACCTTTACGATTTTGCCGGAAGGCTCGTCGCCACCATCAACCGCAATGATTCGAGTGGTTCTACGATCGACTTCCTTATTCTCGATGGCGAAAAAGTCGTCGAGCAATGGCGAGGCGCCGCAAGCCAGAGCGCGGGCGGCGATCAGCTTGAATTGCGCGGCGAGTATTTCTGGGGGCCGCTGCAACAGCAGATGATTGCGGCCCGCACGGCGGATTCTAACTTCGACCTGGTATTTACTCTCACCGACGCCCTGCAATCCATCATCGGCGTCTGGAACGAGGACGAGCTACGCATCTCCGAATACGCCGAATACGATCCCGAGGGGCGTATCAGCGCCCGCGCCCCCGATGACACGGAGGATTGCTCGGAGCGCAACCTGGCCGAGACGCCCTGCCACATCGGCAGCCTGCCGCACTTCGGGTTTACCGGCGCCTTCCGCTCCACCACCACCGGACTCTACCGCTTCGGCGCCCGCTGGTACTCGCCGCGTTTCGGCCAGTTTATGAGCCCGGACCCGCTGTGGTATGTGGATTCGTTTGATGTGTACGGGTATGCGGCGTTTGATCCGGTGAATCGGTGGGATCCGAGTGGGATGGCGTCGGAGGGGATGGGGGATGCTGGAAGGAAAGGGTTGTGGTCGTGGATAAAAGAACTTTTTGGATTCGGGGGCGATTCGGTAGGTTTAACTGAAAATGAAGAACAGTGGCCAGAGCCGGAGCTAGGTGGATCGAATTTTGGGGATGTGCGTCCACTTGGGCCCTGGGGAGGCCCTTGGGATGGAGCCAATTATCGTCCAGGGCTTCCATCTTATCATGAATCTAAAGCAGAGAATCGAGAATCAAGGCCCGAAGTTTCAAGGGATGGAAATAATATCACCATAACGCTCGATCTATATTTTTACTCGCACCATTCTCCTCCTTGGGTTACACAAAGGTTAGTTGATCGGCTTACACAAACGGCATCCGAAATGTGGTCAGGTCAGTTTGGTAGATATAATGTTACGACTGAAGTTAGGGGGCACATGCATAAAAAGCCATTTTGGCGCCGTAGCGGTCATCAGGTTCATGTAATACGTGATGCACGGGCGATTGACACTAGTGGTGAACATGATGTGATTGCGCGTGTTATAGATGGCGAAATGGAGATAGGGACAAGAGTACCGGAGGATACGTTCGCACATGAGGTAGGTCATCTGCTGGGCCTAGGTGATAGATATGTGAGCGATGGGGGGGCTACGTACCCTGGATGGGAGGGTAATATTATGGGGAGAAATAATACCTCACGTAGTGTTTGGGAGGTTAACATATTAAATATTCTAGAATTTCACGGCCTTGCTGAGCCAGGAGATTATCAATGATTTTAATGGGGCATAAGAGATCTGTGGGACATGCGTTAGCTGTTGTTGTAGTGCTGGTGTTTTTCTTGTTAGGAGGGGTTTTTTTTGATGCGCTTTTCTATCCGGCGGTTAGTTTCTTTGACAGTGAAAGTTTGAACGAAAATGTGGAAAGGGCAGATTGGAAGGTTTATCCAATCGGTTGCCATATTATTCAATTGCCCGACTCCCATAAATTGATTGGTTTTGTTAAAGGGGATCGTCGTTATTATTGGGCAGTTTCTGCGGAGGTGATAGACAGCAAAACAACGAGTCATGAGTTTAAATTGGACTTAACAGGGGCTTCTTCAAAGGCGTTTTCAATAAAGTATTTTAATGAGCGTGACTTTTATTATTTATACGAGAAAATTGATATTGGTTGGCCGCATTTGGTTGATTATGTAGATGATTTTTTTAGTGGGCATGTTGCATACTTAGGGTTAGTGGAGTCTTCAACGTCTAGTGATCAGGGTCTGGTTTTTCAAAACTATTATAAAGAGGGTCGAAATGAAAAACTCGTAGATGCTATTTCTGTACAACCTTCAATGCCAATCAATAACAAGTTTGGTGTTTTTTTTGAAAATCTATTGGAGCCCTCAAACAAGAATTACAACCTTATGTTGGAAGTCGCACGAACCTTGAGGTTAGATCAAAGAAACTTCGCTCGTTATTATTTTGATGATGGTGAAAGAACTCCTTTTGAAGATATGGATTCGGAATATGGTTTGTTTGAGGTTGCGTCAATATCGGCACAAGATTTCGAAGCACTTCCAGGCGGAATGGATCAAAATAAATTTTGGGGACATGGCGACCGGCGTTGTGATGATATTAGCGTAGGCTTGTTGCGGCCGAAGCGTTATCTTCTTGACTATCGGGATGTGATAGAGCAAAGTTTTGAAGAATAATTGAGATTGTTGGATGTGCAGTGCCCCCCCATAAATCAAGCCACCAACTCGCCAGACTGAGCACCATACTCAGCCGGCGATTTATACCCGAGCGCCTGGTGGAGCCGCTGAGTGTTGTAGGTACTCGACTCAGACCTCGATTGCCTCCCGAGCCTGCGCAAAGGTCTTAAAGTCGGTCATCCAGATGCACTTTCCTTCAGAGAGCGGAAGACGCGCTCTATCAGCCCGTTCCGCAGCGGCATCCAGGGTGAGATACGCTTCCAGATCAGGCCGTACTGGTTGGAACCCCCGGTGAGCGCCTTCGACGTGAATGCCGCGTGGTTGTCAGTGCGCAGCACGAGACGCGACTCGCCATTAGCGCAGAGGTTTCGTTGTCCCCGCGAAGACCCGTCTTCAACGCGTCCGCCTCATACGATTCACTCCCAACGTCACTAACAAAAGCGCGGCCAGCGAACCACCGGGGTGCCCGGCCGGCACGCTGGCGCATCCGCCTGCGTGGCCGTCGTTCGATGGGCTGGTACCCGCATCGTTGTCTTCCGCCTCGTCTCCCTCGCCAGTGTCGGGGCTGCTGCCATCCGGTGCGCCGCCGTCCGGCGAGCCTGCGTCGGGTGTCCCTACATCCAAACTGCCTGCGTCTGGCTCGCCGCCCGTATCGCCGCAGGCCGTCGTTACGCGCTCACTCCCCTCCAGCGCGCTGCTCTCGCAGGTCGCGTCGCCCGGGCAATCCGCGTCGCGGGTACATTCCAGCTCCGCGGCGTCGCCAAAGTCGCCGTGTGTGCTATTGGCGCGAATCCGAAAATCCGCCACGCAGAAGGTCGTGTCTTCGGCAAACCCGCCGTTGGCCCAGCCGAGCAGGTAGCCCTGGTCGATGAAGTTGCCGCGCTCCGCAAAGGAGATCTGCTCGTGGAGGGGGACGTCGGCGTAGGAGACGACGTCTTCATCGAGGTTGCCGGTGATGCGCTGACCATCCTTGAAGATCTCAAAAAAGCCGAAGTCGCCCTCTTCGCGGGCCAGGTCCAGGAAGATGTGAATGTCGATCCAGTCGCCAAGGCCGTCTTCGAGCAAGAGGGGCATGATGCCCTCTTTCATGGCGTGGCCGTAGTTGGCGCCGTCCACGCCGATGTAGACCGAGGGGGAGGCCCCGCCCTCGGCGGGCCAGCTCTCGCTGGAGACGGAGATGTTGGCGTTGACCTTGCCGTAATCGCCGGACCAGAGCACGAAGTTTTTGTGGTTCCCGGAGGTGTGGGCGTAGTTCGCGGAGACAAAGAGTTTGAAGGAGATCTCCAGCTGCACGGCGTCGATGGGTAGCGCGAAGCGCCGCTCCGCCCAGCCGTGGCCGGGCTCGGGATCGTCGGGTCGGTAGTCGAAGATGAGGCCATTGCCGTAGGCATCGGAGCCCGGGCAGACGGCGCCGTAGGTGGTTCCGGCTCCGGACGACGCCTAGAAGCCTTCTTCATACGCGCTCTCGAAGTCGTCGGAGAGCTCCCAGTCCGGGTTGACCAGCTGTGTTTGCGCGTGGGCGGCGGCGGGAAGTGCCAGAAGCGCGGCGGTCACGAGTAGGATCGGCTTCATGGGAGTCTCTCCGGGGCTCGAGGCGCGGTCTCGTTGCGACTTCACGTGGGGGAAGTGCGTCGAGGTCGATGCGCGTGAGAGTTATAAAATAAGGTGAGCGCAGGGGAAGGGCGTCTGCCGACACGATAGAGCCGGCAGACGCCTTGCGCTCAGAGACTGTCATTCCACGTGATGTTGTCGACAACGATCTGGGTGTTGGAGGCGCCGGAGGTATTGAGAATTTCGAGGGTGATATCGCCGGTGAACTCGAGGTCTTCGATGATGAGGGTGTGGAGGGTGTCGTCGTAGGGGTCGGTGCCGAAGAAGTGGCTTTCTTCGATGATGGTGCCGTTGATGGCGACGGCGATGAGGCGAGGGGTGGAGCTGGTGTGGGCCTTGCGGTATCGGATGTAGAGGTTGACGAGGGCGTCATCGGCGATGACGGTGCGGATGGAGCTGCCGTCTTCGCGGAGCATCAGGCCTTCGCCGTCGATTTCGTAGGTAGTTTCGGAGCGGACGCCGTTGAGGGTCCAGGTGTAGCCGGCGTCGGTGGTGATGGTGGTGCCGTAGTTGTAGCTCGTGCCGAGGCCGTGGCCGTCGAAAGGCTCAAAGCCGTATTCGGGGACGCTGATGGTGGAGTCGAAGTCGCCGAACTGGTAGGCGCCGATGGTGCAGGAGTAGTGGACGGGGCGGACGACACCGCGCTGGTCGGAGGTGTTGTCGCTCGTATCGAAGGAGAGGGAAGGGCAGGCAAGGGCGGAGAAGGAGAGCTGTTCTTCGAAGGCGGGGTCGATGGCCATGGTGTGGGTGGGTCCGCCGTTATCGGCCAGGGGGAGGAGGGGGTTGGGGAGAGCGCCGGGCTGGTCGTCGGCGTCGTAGTTATGATCCCGGGAATAGAAGCGGGCGCTCCCACCGCCGGTGCAGCGGCGAAGGGAGTCATTGCCGACGAAGATGTTGGCGAGGTAGTCGACGCGGTGGTCGTAGTAGGAGCCGGTGCAGGCGGCAGCGAGGGCGGAGCCGTTGGGGGCGGTGTTGTGGGAGAAGGTGGAGTACTCGAGTTCGTAGAGGGCGGTTTTGTCGGAGGCAACGACGGGGTAGTCGAAGTAGATGGCGCCGCCTTCGTCGGTGGCGGTGTTGTCGGCGAAGGTGGAGTTGGAGATGAGGGTGTCTTTGCCCAGGTAGGTGGCGCCGCCGAGGGTATCGGCAGAATTCGCCTGAAAGAGGGAGTCGCGGATCTGGGAGTAGGTGGAGGCGTGTTCGCTTAAGAAGAGGGCGCCGCCGGCCCCGGAGAGGCTGGTGTTTTGGGTGAAGGTGGAAGCCGAGACATAGATGCGTTCATCGGACTGGTAGAAGAGGGCGCCGCCATCGTCGAGGGCGGAGTTACCCGTGAACTCGGATTTAATGATGCGGAGGCGGTAGGCTTGAGTGCTGCTGGCGATCGCGCCGCCGGAGCGCGCGGAGTGGTTGTTGAGAAAGCGGGTGTTCGTGACAAGGGCGGGGGAGGCATTCTGGTAGATGGCGCCGCCGTCGTCGGTGGAGGAGTTGTCTACAAAGAGGGAGTCGTAGGTGTTCAGGTAGCCGTGGGCTTGAATGACGGCGCCGGGGTGGTCGTTGTGGAAGCCTGTAAAGCGCAGGCCGCGCAGGGTTAAGTCGCCGTAGTAGTTGATCTCAAAGGCGCGGTTGTCTGCGGAGGGCTCGATGGTGAGCTGATCGGCGCCGGGGCCGATGATCTCGAGGGCTTTGTTGATGGTGATGCTGGAGTCGAGGAAGAGCTGGGAGATGGAGGGGTCGAAGGTGATTTCGCTGTCTTCTATGACGCGGCCGACGACTTCGCGCAGCGAGCCGGTGGCGCCGTCCCGGGTTTCCCAGACCAGGGTGGGGACGGGGGCGACGATGTCATGGGAGAGCACGTCATCGCTGGAGATATCGAAGAAGCCGTCGAGGTTGGTGATGTAGTAGGGGTTGCCGAATTCGTCGGTGCCGAGATCGTTGGAGGCGATGGCGAAGGTGAAGTGGCCCGGGTCAAGCGTCAGGGAGGTGGTGCCGGAGCCGCTCAGGGTGAATTGTTGGGTGACGCCGCTGGTGGAGTCGGAGAGGGCAAGCGTCAGCGAGCCTGTGTCGGGGAGGGTGTGGGTCAGATGTAGGGTGCCGGGCACGGACGCGTAGTCGACGGTGGCGTCGGCGGTGGCGTCGCTGGAGACGTCGATGGTGAGGGAGCCTGGCGAGGGGAGGTAGGTGGCGTCGTAGTAGGGGGTGGAGACGGTGCTTGTGTTGAAGGAGATCGTGTAGGTGCCGGGGGTGATGTCGTTGAGGAAGGCGTCGTTGGTGAAGGGCGTGGGGGAGGGGTAGGAGGGGCCCTGGAGGGTCAAGGTGTAGTTGGCGTTGTCGGGGAGGCCGGTGGCGGCGATGGAAAGATCGCCGGGGAGGGCCTCGTAGGTGATGGTGGTGGAGGCGAGCTCGTCGCTGCGCACGTTGATGGACGTGGAGGCGGCGCGGTAGATGACGAGGCCGTCGATGACGTCCGGGGCGGTGATGGTGTGCGTGCCCGGGGTCTGCGCGCGCAGCGTTGTGGAGACGCTCAGTGGCGAGGTCTGGCCGTCGGGGTCGGTGACGATAACGCCGGGGATGAGGCCGGCGGGAAGGCCCTCGATGTTGACTCGAAGATCACCGGGGACTTTTGCGTAGGCGATGGAGAGCGCTGTGGTCTGCTCGCTTCGCACCTGGGCGACTTCGTCCTCGGCGCGGTAGAGCAGGCCATTGCTGCCCAGTTGGGCGCCGGAGAGGGTGTAGTTTCCGGGCTCCAGGTTCTGGAGAAGACCGCCGGGGGAGGTTGTGGTGGAGAAGCCGGCCGGGCCGGTGACTGTGAGCACCGGTGAGAGGTGGGAGGGGTGGCCGGAGGCTTCGACCTGCAGGCGGCCGGGGACGAGGGCGTAGGCCAGGGTGGCGTCGGCGGTGGCGCTGAGGACGTCGATGGTGACGGGGGCGGCGCGGTAGATGCGGTTGGTGAGCGAGACGTCGGCACCGGAGATGGTGTACTGGCCCGTGGCGAGGTCGTTGAGGTGATCGCCGGGCCGGGCGGTGGCGGAGAAGCCGTCGGGGCCGGTGATGGTGAGGCGCGGGGACTGGTTGGAGGGCAGGCCGGTCGCAGCGAGCTGAAGCGCGCCCGCGACTTCGTCATAGTCGAGGGTGACCTCGGAGGTGGTGGTGCTGGCGACGTCGACGGTCTGCGAGGGGGCGTCATAAAACACACCCGCATCTTCGACGCGAGGGCCTGAGACCACATACTCACCGGGCTGAAGACCCTCGACGGGGGCGTGGGGTTGGGCGGTGGTCGAGAAGCCGTCGGGGCCGGTGATGGTGAGCTCCGGGGAGTGGCCTGCAGGGAGCCCGGTCACGCGGGCTTCGAGAGCGCCGGGGATGATGTCGTAGAGGATGATGACGGTCTCGTCATCGTCGCTGGCGAGCTCGATGGTCTTGGTCTCGGCCTCGTACCAGTGGTCGCCGTCTTGAACGACCGAGGGGCGAACCTGGTAGGAGGCGGGGGTGAGGTCGGTGAGTTCGGTGGACTCGGTGAGGGTGAGGGTCTCAAGACCTTCGGAGCGCAGCTCGACATCGGCGGCGACGCCTTCGGGGAGCCCGGAGATCACCACCTCAAGGCTGGCGAGCACGAGTGTATAGTCGACGGTGATCGTCCTGGTTTCGCCGGCCGTGATTTCGAGGCCCTGGTTTTCGGCCTCAAAGGTGGAGAGGCCATCGAGGTAAGGGGCCGGTCGGAGCTGGTAGGAGCCCGGAATCAGGATGATTCGGCCGGAGCTGCCGACGTCGAGGAGGCCCGACGTGCCAAATACCTCCATCTCAGGCCAGGCGCCCTCGGGAAGTCCGGTGACGGTGACCTCCAATACGCCTTCATGATCTTCGGGCTCGCGGTCCGGGTCGGTGTCCGCATTCGCGTCCGTACCGGTGTCCGGGAGGGTGTGGTCGCCCGTATCGCTGGTGTCTCCAACTCTTCGGTTATCACCGCCCTGGTCGCCGCAGCCGAGGGTGAAGAGGGCGAGGAAGCAGAAGAACACGAGTCGATTCAGGACAAGCATTATGAAACCTTTTCAGAGAACGCGCAGCAGCGTCGCGGACGGTTCGCAAAGTTAAAAAGAGGCGCCGAAGGCGCCATCGTGTCTGTCGGGATATCAGAAACGCAGGCAGAGTTTAAATGGGGAGGAGGGCGCGTCGGGGTGGGGTGGTGTGGTTGATTTGCCTGTCATGTCGGTGGTTTACGCGGGGTTGGCGTGGCGAAGTGGCGAGCTGAAAGTGACTGAAAATTGGGCCCTCGAAGGCGTTGGTGCGCTATCAACTTCTGCTCAAGACGTATGAAGAAACCCTTCCGAAGACTCCGGATCGCGTCAGGTCATGCAGACACATCGTCTGGACGCTCCGGATCGTTCATCCGCGATATTCAAACGCGTTCGGAAGTGTCCTCGGAGCTTCTTTGAAGCGCAGCCAGAAGATCGGAAGTGTCCCGAACCTCTGCCTGCACGGACCGCAAAGGTTCGGGACGCTTCCGAACCTTTGTTTGCACGGTCGGCAAAGGTTCGGGACGCTTCCGAAGGTTTCTTTCCCTTTCGAAATGGCGTCTGGAGGGTTCGGATGCCTTATGGCGATTCGCAAAACGCGATCGGAAGCGTTCTGAAGCCTCCCGCACATGAAAAGTAGCGTTCGGTAGGCTTCGGAACGTGTTCTGCGTTGGCCGGGGAGCGATCGGGAGGGTTCCGAAGGTCATTCTGAGGTTGGGATTTGTGTTCGGAAGGCTTCGGATCGCGATTCTCAAAATGGGACACCCCGATCCGAAGCGCATAAACACTGACGAATCGTGTCGTCGGAAGATGTCTTGTTTTCCGCGCGCGAGTGCCCGGCCCGGGCAAGCCAGAGGGCTGTATCGTCTTATTAGAATAGCGGTTCGGCCTACTTCCCTGTCTTTCCCTCATCGAGCAGATCTTCTTCCCCCGAGGCCTCGCGCTCTTCGTCGACCTGGCGTTCGATCTCGTCGTCGAGGCCGACGTCGAGGACCTCGTCTGTGGGGATGCTGCGCACAGGGGGCTTCTTCCGGGGAGGTTGGGGTGAGGCTGGCGAGTCGGCGCCGACGATGTTGATGGTGTAGATGGGGGAAGGCATGTCGATGCCGACGTCATCGAAGGCTTCTTTGACCCGGCGGATGGCTTCGCTTTTGACTTTCAAAAAGCCGACGGCGCGTTGGTCGACCCAGGCGGTGAACCAGATGGTGACGCTGGAGTCGCCGAGCAGCTCGACGAGCCCCTGGGGTCTGGGGTCTTCGAGCACGCCTTCGAGGGCTTTGAGGGTGGAGACGCCCAGAGTGAGGGCGCGGGGGAGATCTTCTTCATTACCGACGCCGACGCAGAAATCGAGGCGGCGGCGCGGGTTGCGGGAGAAGTTGGTGATGTTGGATTTGAAGACGGTGGCGTTGGAGATGCGCACGTGATTGCCGTCTTCGGTCATGAGGATGGTCTCGCGCATGGTGAGGCGGACGATGCGGCCGCGGAACCCTTCGATGTCGACGAGGTCGTTGGCCTCAAAGGGGCGGCGCACGCTCAGGAGCACGCTGGCGAGGTAGTTTTCGGCGATGTCACGGAAGGCGAAGCCCAGCGCGATGCCGAAGACGCCGGCGGTGCCGAGGACGGCGCCGACGATGGTGGTGGCGTCGAGCAGATCGAGGGCGATGAGCAGGCCACCGAGCACAATGATCACGCGCAGGGCTTGTTTGATGAGCCCGCGGGCCAGCACGTTGCGGGTGAGGCGCTCGAAGGGCCACTCCCAGAGCACGAGGGCTTTGGAGAGGAACCAGAAGATGCCGATGATGAAGATGGCGAGCAAAAAGAGAGGGATACGGCGCACGAGGTTGAGCGCGAAGTCGCGAAGGCGCTCCCAGGTGGGGGAGAGGCGATCGGCGACGTCGACGGCCTCGGTGAGTTGGTTGTCGACGTAGAGGACGCCGGGCATCCCGCTTGCGAGCTCTTCGGCGCGGGTGCTGGCCTCGTTGGTGGCGGATTCGCCGCGGATGCTCACAACGCCGTTATTCACCTCGACCTGTACGTCTTGCAGGGGGCGGATCTGTGCGAAAATGGCTTGCAGGCGCTCGGCGATGACCTCATCGGCGGAGAGAGCTTTGGGCTCGGGTTCTTCGGTGTCTGAAGAGGTGTCTTCAAAGTGCTCGAAGTCAATGTTGTTCTGTACGTAGACGACCCCTTCGAAGCGCGATGCGATGTCTCCGGCCAGCTCTTTGTCGGCGGAGCTTGGGAGCTCTCCGGCAAGGCGCACCACGGAGGCGCGCACATCGATGACGACGTCTTGCAGGACGTCGATGGCTTGAAAGGTACGGCGGATCTGGGCCTGCAGGGCTTCGTCGGCGGCGCTCTGATCGGGGAGCTTAAGCGGGACGGTGCGTTCTTCGACCGGTTCGGCTTCGGCGTCACTGTCGGGCTCCTGGGCGCGTAGTGGCAATGCGCAGAGGAGCACGAGGGCCAGTGTGAAGAGAGGGGTTAACAGTGGGGTCGGTCGAGGGTGGCGGGGGGCCATCGGGGAACTCCCAACATGGGTTCAATCCAGTTTCATCGCGCGCAGGGAGCCAAAGATATAGGTCTTTTGCGCCTGATGTGCACGGAGGTGGGGCAGAGCAAGCGCGACAGATGGAGGTGTACGGGCATCATCCTTACGTCCTGTCAGGTAGGCAGCAAGCCGCACTTTTCAACCGGGTTTTGGGAGAGGGGGTGTGTGTCGAAGTGTGAAGCCCGCGGACGAGCAGGTGCGCTTTTGAGCCGGAGTGTTAGTCTAGCGGTCAACGAGGCACAGCGTGGGTGGTAGGTATTCAACAGAGTGGGCTCGGGAGAAGACTATGATGGGAAGGACGTCGGTGTGGGGCCTATGTTTGGCGGTGGCGATCGGGACGTGGACGGGATGCAGCTCCGCGGGGAGCGCGGAGGGCGAAGATGTCAGTGTGGGGGAAGAGCGCGGAGGGAGCGATGAAGATGCTGACGTCGCTGGGGGAGAGGACGATAGCGGCGATGGCCGCGATGGCGGACTCGACGGTGGCGACGAAGAGGGGGGAGAGGGAGATGGAGGGAGCGTCGATGGCGGCGCGGAGGAGGATGGAGGATCGACGAGCGGCTGTGTGGCGCCGTCGCCCCCTTCGTTTGACTATGTGGTGGCCCCCGGAGGTCGTGCCGGGGGAGCGGGGACGCTTGACGACCCTTTGAGCCTGGAGGCGGCGTTCTCCGAGGCCGGCCCGGTGGGGCCGGGGGATCGCGTGATGCTTCGGGGCGGTGTGTATGAGGGGAGGTATGCGCCAGGGGTGTCGGGGGAAGAAGGGGCGCCGGTGGTCTTTTTCGCGGAGCCCGGCGAGCGAGTTACGCTGGATTCGGGTTCAGCTACCGGGGTGGGGAGTGAGCTGGATACGGGCGTTCTGGTGGAGGGGGAGTGGGTGGAGCTTCGTGGTCTGGAGGTCACGAGCAGCGCGGAGCGCTCCGCGCTCGTGAGCGGGCTGACGATTTACGGGGCGAATACGAAGCTCATCAATTCGGTGATTCACGATACCGCCCAGGGGATAAGCTTCTGGAAGCCTGCGGTCGACAGTGAGCTCTATGGCAACATAATTTTTAATAATGGCTATGAGGGCACAAGTCGGGGGCATGGCCACGCGATCTATACGCAGAACCTCGAGGGTACAAAACGCATCGCCGACAACGTGATCTTTTTCGGCTATGCCTTCGGTCTGCACGCCTACACCGAAGGCGGCGATATCCAGGGATTTGATATTGAGAAAAACGTCTGGTTTCGCACCGGCGCCTCGCGGCCGGGGGCATCGAGGGTGGGAATCTCGGACGGGGCGTTGATCGGGGGGTTGCAGCCGGTGGCGCGCGCCACACTCCGGGGTAACCACAGTTGGGCGCCGACAATAAATGCCCGCAGCACGCGGGTGGGCTGGGGCGGATCGGTGCAGAATGAGGACATTACCTTCCTCGACAACTACCTGGTCGGGCTCGTGGCCGCCCAGGGACATTGGAGCACGGGGGTGTTGGAGAACAACGCCTTTTACAGCGAACTCAGTGGGATTGACCCGGCGATGTACCCCGACAACCTCTATGGCGGGTCACTTCCCACCGAGAATCGGGTGGTCTTGCAGGTCAATGAATACAGCGCTGGTCGCGCGCACCTGATCATCTATAACTGGGAGATGCGGGAGGAGGTGGAGGTCGATCTGGGGGCGTTCGCAGACCCCGGTGCCTCGTATACGATCCGCAGCGTATATGATGTGTGGGGTCCGCCCGTGGCGCAGGGCACCTACGAGGGCGAGGGGGTGCGTGTGCCGATGGGAAGCGTGGCGCCGCCGCAACCCGCGGGCGATCTGCAGGGGATTATCGGTGATGATGATCCGGGGGCGGCGTTCGGGGTGTTTGTGGTGGAGGTGGGGTGTTTGTGAGGCAAGGGTGGTGATGCAGTAGGGATTTTCAGCAGTCTAACCAGGGAATGTGCTGGATCGGTTCCATCCGTCTGCTCCGCCAGGATGGGCGGGGGTGAAGTGATGAACGTGAAGACACGTTTGCCAGATCACGGCTGTCTACCAGGTGCCGCTCAAAACTTGATACATTTGCTCTTTGCAAACAGCCAGAGTTTGAACATGACTCGCCAGGCGCGACGGTGAACGTAAACATATGCGGCTTAAAGACGTCATGCTTGAATCGTCAGAGGTATATGACGCCAACTTCCATGATGTTGTAGATGTCAACATACTGCTGGCCATCATGAATGTAGGTCACGTGAACTTTTTCGTCGTCTGTCACGTGAACCGAAATGACCTCGAAGAGCTCGGCAGCGTTCTGGAATTCTTCGGAGGTCGTGTTTATAAATGGGTCATCGGTGGGAACGAGGGGCGTATTGTAAATGCTGGTGATCGTGGGAGGCGGGTTTTCAGGACCACAATCGTCAAACATATCGGTGCAGGCCGATGTTGCGAGGCTGGCGAGCAACACAGCGACGCCAGTAAAGAGGGAGAGAAGAGCGCGTTGTTTTAATGTATGGTTTTGCTGGGTCATTGGTTTTCTCCCGCTAGCGTAAGTACGGATTGTTGTAATGAAGACGTCGACACTTCCCCTTGTTCTTGCGGGCGTAGACGATAAGTCAGTCCACTTTCATTAGAGCCAATTTTTAACGACCACACTCCATGGAGTGTGGGCCTGAAACTTCCAGCCCTTAAGGCGAGCTCCTGAGCCATAAGGCCGTCACTTCCGGGCTCGTGAGAAAACTCAAGTCTGGCCGAGTCTACGCCTACAGAACATGCAGTGTCGGCGTGAGCAGGGTTGGTGCCTGAAAGCGCGGCGGTGAACGCCAGGGTGGCGAGGCCGAAGAAGAAGGGGGCGGCGAGTGCGCGGGGATGAGGGGGCATAGCGCTTGCTCCGACAGGGGGATGGGTATGAGGGGGAAGTGTGGGGAAATGGGGATTGTGATTCAAGGTATTCGCGCGGATTTTCGGCGCCGGATATCTCGAGTTGGGGTAGAGCTTAGAAGAAGGCGTGGCGGGGAGTGAAATTAGAGTGAATGGCGTGTGGGGGCTGAAAGGAAATTAAAACGTGTTTTGTGTGAGTCTGGCGTGGTGCTCAGACAACAAAAAAGCCGCCCCGGAGGGGCGGCTTTTTTGTTGGTGTATGAAGTAACGAATTACTCAACACAATCGATGAGCAGGTACCATTCAGGCACTCCTGCAGAGGCGTTGGTCCATTCGTATTCCATCAGAAGGGTCCAGTCACCCGGTGCTTCGGTTCCATGCAGCGGGGTAAGCGACTCAACCGGCTCGCGCGTGGTGGGGAAGGTGACATCGAGGGCGGAGGAGTTGACCGACGTAGCCACATTGAGCAGGCGGTACTCATCACCACGCGGGTCGATCAGGGTGACGCGGAGGTCATCCTGGTAGGTCCCGCTCGTTGTGGAGAAGTACACCTCAATGCTGCCGACACGCGCGCAGGATTGCGGCACGGTGACCGTAGATTCGGTGGGCTCGAAGGTTCCGCTGGAGGCGGGAAGGTTCAGGGAAATATCGGTCTCGCCAGCCTGGAAAAGGGTGGAGAGGGCGAACGACACCTCCGTCGAAGCGGCGATTTCGGAGGTCGCCGTGATGACGAGCACATAGGCAGCAGGCTCCAGTTCACCGGCGCGAAGGGTGGAGCTATTCGAGCCGGTAACGATGGAGTTGTAGGCGCTGTCGAGGATTTCAAACTCAGCGGTGGCCTCACCGTCGAGAGCGATGACCCAGTTGATGAGTTCGGCGGGCTCAAACATAACATAAGCGGTCTGGCCGGCTTGAAGGGCGTTGCCCAGTTCCACCGAGTCGCCGTCGGAGACTTCGCCAGCGTTGGCTGCTACGCGCACGTTAATGCCGGCCACGAGGCCTTCAAGTGCGTCCTCAGACGTATTTTCGAAGGTGACGGTGACTTCCGTCTCCTCGAAGGCGAACCATTGCAGCGCGCGCGTTCCGGAGGCCGCGGTGCGGGGGCGCAGCGCAGAGCTTTCGACGACGGCTTCGCCAGCGACCGAGATGCTGGCGTTGAGGTTAGCTTCGTCACCATTCCACTGGCTGATGGTGATGTATTCACCGGCAGCGAGTGTGATGGTTTCGGTGATGGTGGCTTCGCCGTCGAGGGTCTGGCTGGAGTTGGGCTGGGCGCTGTAGGCCGTGGCCGGACCGTCGGCGTAGACGCGATCGACGAGGAGGAAGAAGTTCTCGGCGGGGGCGTCCAGAATGAAGACGCCACCGTCGATAGCGACGGTCTCTGCCAGGGTCGTGGCGTCGGTCCAGATCTGGACTTCGGCCTGCGCGTCAGACGGTACCTGATCGAGGAAGAAGACAAACTGATCGCCCGCGGTAACGCCGCTGACCTCGTAGAAGTTCTCGGTCAGGTCACGAACATCGCCGCTGATGGTGTCCTGAGGGAACTCAACAGCGGTCGGCGTCGGCGCGTCAATGAGCTCGATGCTGCCGACGTAGCCCCAGTCTTCGTCGCCGGCGGGACCGGCCAGCTCGAGGAGCTGGGCGATGGGGCCGACGTTGAGGGCGTAGACGCCTTCGGTGGGGATGACGATCTCGCGGCTGAAGTCCAGACCGGCGCCAGCGTCGCTGGTGCGGCTGAAGGGAGCCGGCGGCTCTTCGGCTTCGGGGTCGACGGGCTCGACGGGCTCGGCGACTTCTTCCATGAAGACGAAGCCAGGCTCGGGCATGCCGTCGGCGTGGATGGCCACGCGGATCCACTGGCCCGGGGTGCCGTTGATAAGCAGGGTGTCGAGATCCTGGACGTACTCACCTTCGACCACCTCAGGGGCGTCGATGTTGCCGGTGAAGACCAGCGCTTCGCCGGAGACGAGGTCGACCGGGGTCTCGCCAGCTTCGTCGAGGTTGAGGGTGGCGGTGGCGGCCAGGTCGGCGACGACGCCGGCGCGCAGGAGGCAGGTGCCTTCGATCTGGATGGTGCCCGCGCCGCAGCTCAGCTGGGAGGTGGGCACGCAGGTGCGGGTGGCCACGTCGAAGCTCGTTCCATCACCGCAGGCCGCGTCGGAGGGGCGGCAGCGGTCCTGGCTGTCGGGCTCGGTGCCATCGCCGCAGACATCGTCAGCGGGGACGCACTGGTTGTTGGCGACGACGGTGCCTTCGGCACATTCGACCGCGTCTTCGGGCACGCACTCCCCGTCGACTTCGATGGTGCCTTCGGCGCACTGGATGCCGATGTTGGGCACGCAGCGGCCTTCGCCGGCATCGTAGGTCGTGTTTTCACCGCAGATCTCGCCGGTGGGCTCGCACTGGCCCTCGTCGTTGAGGACGGAGCCTTCGCCGCAGTTGGATTCATCGACTTCGCACTGGCCGTCGACAAGGTAGGTGCCGGGGCCGCATTCACGCTGCTCGACCTCGCCACCGTCACCACCGCAGGCGATGGCGCTGGCAGCCAGGATGGCGAGCGCGGAGAGTTTTGTCAGGGTACGCATGTATCGAATCTCCCGTGATGATTGGGTCTTTCGTAAGGTTCAGGGTGTGCCGCGCCCGGAGGGGGCGCGGCACCAGACGCCGTGGCAGGTTAGATGCTGCAAGTCAGGTTAACGCCCCAGCTGTTGACGGTGCCGGTATCGAAGGAACCGCCACCATCATCGTAGGTGTCAGTGACGGTAAGCGTCCATTCGCCCGAGCCGCTCTCGCCAACAAACGCGTCGAGTGATTCCTCGGCGTCGATATCGTCGGGGATATTACCTACCAGAAGGCCACCGCTGATGTGGTCGGCGTGGACGAGGACTTCGGTGCCTTCAGGGCTGGTCAGGACAACATCAAGGTCGCCGATGAAGCCATGAGCAATGTCCAGGTCGACCGTGATGCTCTCGATAATAATGCAACCCGCGGTGCTCAACGAAGAGGATACGGTGCGCGTGGAGGGTGAGATTTGAAGCCCAGGGCTCACCGATTCATTGACAGCGGGAACACCGGTCACTTCGTCGAAGTCCAGGTCGAAGGAGTAACCGTCGGCGAGCGCGCTGTTAGCGACGACTTCGACGATGATGAGGTCGTTGCTGGCGTAGAGGTCTTCGAAGTTGATGAGGTTACCGACCTGCTCGCGCAGCGTGTTGCGGCTGGCGCGGGAGAAGACCTTGGTGCTGATGGCTTCGCCCTGCGCGACGGAGAAGGTCATGGAGATGAGCATCGCATCGCGTACCCGGAAGAGGTAGTAGTCACGATCGCCTGCGGTGTAGGCGCCGGTGGTGCCCAGATCGAGGCTTCCCAGGGAGGCTTCGAAGAAGTCGGCGTCGGTCACACCTTCGAACTCGTAAGTGGGGCGCAGGATGGCGTCTTCGGTCTCGTTGGTGAGCTCCACGCGGTAGTCGCCGGGGCCGGGGGCAAGCTCCAGGAACTCGTAGTCGCCGCTGGCTTCGGCTTCGAAGATGACAACATCGTCGGGGTTGTAGACGCGGATGGTGGCGCTCTCGCCATCGGCGAACTCGGCGCTGCCGCGGATCAGGTCGTAGGTCTCCAGGGTGAAGGTCTCGGAGATGATCTCTTCCGGGACCAGGGCCTGACGCTCGGTGGCGTCGAGCTCCAGGGTGTAGCCCTGGGTGAGGGCCTCGTAGGCGCTGATGGCGAAGATGTAGGAGCCCGGGGTCAGGAGCGTGAACTCGAGGATCTCAAAGGTGCCTTCTTCGAAGAACTGCTCAGAGACGAAGTTGTCGGAGCCAATGATGACCGCGTCGGGGTCGCCGGCGCCGGGGTTCTCTTCATCGTCGATCCACTGGCCTTCTTCGTCTTCTTCTTCGGGCTCTTCAAAGACGAGCTCACCGGTGCGAAGGAAGCCTTCAAAGCTGGCCGGGGTGGTGATGTCGAGGCGGTAGAATGCGAACCCACCTTCTTCAAGCTCCTCTTCACGGGTGAAGGTGAAGCTCTCATCGCCCGCCACAGGGATGGGGGTGGGGTCGATGATGGTGATCACGGGCACGAAGTCGTAGATGGGCGCCGACCAGTTATCGTTGGTCATACCGACGGTGTAGGTGCCGCCGTCGACCGCGAAGAAATAACGAGCATCAGGTCGCGTGGAGAACGAGGTGGTGCCATTAAGAGGGTCGGTGTTGCCGTAGCTCGCGAGCTCCTCGCCGTTTTGCGACACCTGAAACTGCGCATTGAAAGCGCTGGGGTTGGACGTGGTGTAGCTGATCTTGACCATCTGTCCGGGCTGGGTCGTGACTTCAAACTCATAGGTCTCGTCGATATCGACGTCGACCGCACGCTGGGTGCTGATTTCAAAGCCAGTGGCGGGGCCGGTCTGGCGCTCCACGTCGAAGAGGAGGAAGACCGGCTCGCCGGAGGCGGGGCGCTCGGGCACGAAGGAGCCGCCTTCTTCGAGGTCGAAGGACTCGGTGAACTCGGAGAGGCTGGCCCACTGGTCGACCACGGCCTGCGCGTCGGCGCCGAGCATGTCGACGTTCATCGAGAGGTTGAATTCTTCGGGGAACTCGACCTGGTAGAGGTTCTCGGTGAGATCGGCGAGGTCGCCGGTGGCGACGGCTTCGATGCCGGGCCAGGGCTTGGGCTCGGGAGCCTCGATGCGGCTGATCTGCGCAACGTAGGCCCAGGTGCCGTCACCGCTGTTGGCGGTGCCGTTGAGCTGGTTGAGCGCGTTGGCGATGGTGAGGGTGTAGTCGCCATCTACGGGCATCGCGAAGGTGCGCTGCGCGACGTTGGAGAGGGCGGAGCTGGTGGCGCGATCGTAGCCGCTGTCGTTGACGATGATGGCCATCGGCGAGGGCAGGCCGCGGGTGAAGACGGTCAGCTCGAACCAGTCGCCGGCTTCGGCGCTCAGGGTGAACTGATGCTCACCGGCGTCGTTGGCCTCGATGGTGCCGGCGAAGACCAGGCTGGTCTCCAGCTCGGGGATCGTGAGGGCGTTGTCGCCGCCTTCGGCGTAGACGACGTCGGCGCTGGACGCGAGGTTGTCGGCGACGGTGTCGACCGAGATGCAGCGGTTTTCCACCTCGAAGGTGTCGTCGCCACATTCGACGTTGCCCAGGTCGACGCACTTGCCGAGCGCCACGTCGAAGACGGTGCGGTCGGCGCAGACGGTCTCGCCGATGAGCGCGCAGCCGGCGTCGGCAAACTCGGTGCCTTCGCCGCAGATCTCTTCAGTGAGCTCGCACTGGCCGTTGGCGAGCACGGTGTCTTCGCCGCAGGTCAGCGGGTTATCGACCAGGCAGCGGCCATCGATCTCGATGGTGCCCTCACCGCAGACGATCTCCTCGGGGCCCACGCAGGTGCCCGACTCGGTGTCGTAGACGGTCTCGTCACCACAGAGCTCCTCGGTGGGGACGCATTGATCGTTTTCGTTGAGGGTGAGGCCCGCGCCGCAGGTGTCTTCAGCGAGGACGCAGGCGCCTCCGCTAAGCTCGGTGCCGGGGCCACACTCTAAGAGGTCAGGGGCTTCGGTCTCGCCGCCGCCGCAAGCGGCCAGGGCGAGTGCCAAAATCCCACTGAGGGGAAGGTTCCAGGGGGTGAGTCGCTTCATCCGATTCATCTCCGACTTTCTGACAAGTCCGATCGTGGGTTCTCGTCGATGGGTTAGCGCGGCCGGCTCAACATGTGATGCGCGACCGGCTGGCCTGCAGGCGTTCGGGCACGGCAGAGCCAGGGTCTATGGGGACCGTGGGGGAGACGATAGTCAGCAACCCCCTGTTGATGCAACCAAATTCTGGATCTTCAGGCGGGCCGCGCCTTTTCGGGGGGCGCCGAGGAGGGGGTGGGGCGGGCGCCGCGGTTAAGCAGCATTCCGAGTGCGCGCAGCAGGAGCGCCAGCAGCGCGGCGACCAGGGTCTGGCTTGCGCCCACTGACCAGTCGGTGGCCAGGGCGAGCATGTAGCCGAGCAGGCCGGAGGCAGCGCCGGAGGTTGCGGCGATGATGAAGACCCACTTCAGCCCGACATTTAGCCCGAGGGCGCCGATGGCCGGCAGCACAGTGAGGCCGAAGGTGGGCAGCGCGCCGAGCGCGCGGGTGGAGAGGCCGGTGAGCAGCGCGATGGCGCCGAAGAGGATCGCGTCGAGCCTGCGCACGGGCACGCCCTGGGTGCGGGCGACCAGGGGATCGAGGCTGGCGAAGACAAACGCGCGAAAGGCGACGAGCTGGGTGACGACTACGAGCAGGGTGGCGCCGAGGATGGCGTAGAGATCGCTTTCGCGCACGAGCACCGCCGAGCCGTGAAGCACCGCTTCGACTTCGTGGAGCTCGTGGGCGATCAGCGGGCCTAAGAGCAGCACCAGGGCTGTGGGCACGATAAAGGCCACGCCCAGAAGCGCATCTCGGCCCAGGGTGGGGCGCTCGCCAAGCCATACCAGGCTGAAGACGACGATGGTGGAGAGGAGGATCGCCAGCGCCGGGGCCAGAAGTTCAGCGAGGAGGCCGGCCAGGCCGAGCTGCGCGCTCAGGTAAAAAGCGATCGTGACGCCCAGCGCGGAGGTCTGGCTGAGCGCGGCGCTGACAAAGACGATGCGGCGGCTGACCACGTACACGCCGAGAAGTCCCAGGCCCAGGCCTGCGATCATGGCGGTGAGGATGGGGTCGCGGTAGAGGTCGCCGTAGAGCGCCAGAAATTCAAACATAGGGGTGCCCGCGAAGATCAGTGGGTGTGGTGCGGATCGTCGAGGCAGTCTTTCAGGCACTCCTCGATGGCGATGTGGCCGCGGCGGTCGATGCGCATGATGCGACTTGAGGCGCTGCGCGCAAGGGCGGAGCCGTGGGCGATCATCATGACGGTGACGTCGAGCTGCTGCTGGATGCCGTGGAGAAGTTCAATGGTGGCGGCCTCACGCTCGGGGTCCATCGACGCGGAGGGCTCATCGAGGAGCAGGAGGCGGGGCTTTCCGAGCAGGGCGCGGGCCAGGAGGATGAGCTGTTTCTGGCCTTCGGAGAGCTCGCGGAAGAGGTGATCGCAGAGGTGGGCCATGCCCACGACCTCCAGGGCTTCGAGGAGCTCGGTGCGGCGCGGACGGATGCGCAGCGCGCTTAAGCCCCGGCCGCGGTGAAGGCCCGTGGCGAGCACGTCGAAGACGGTGGCGGGCAGCATTGGATCGAGGGTGCGGGTCTGGGGCACAAAGCGCAGGGCGTCGGCCGGAAGGCTCCAGTCGATGCGCCCGCTCACCGGCGGGATCAGCCCGATGAGGGTCTTAAGCAGGGTGGATTTGCCCACGCCGTTGGGGCCCTCAATGAGCATGAAGGTGCCCTGGTGGAGGTGAAAATCCAGGGGGCCGAGCAGGCCCTTGCCGCCGTAGCCGCAGACCAGCCCCTGCACCTGCAGAAGCGTGGGCTGGCGCGAGATATGATCCTCGGGCAGGCAGGGCGGGATGGTCTCGTGGGCCACCTGGCCGGGCTGGTCGAAGTTGGGGCGAAGATCGGTGTCCGGGCTCATGCAACGCGTCCGAGCAAAGGTTCGGGAAAGAGGCTGAGGGCCGCTAATTCAGGGGGCCGGGGCCGGATTCAGAGTCTCATAGATGCGCTCGGCCAGCGCTTCGAGGTGCGCGACGTAGCGCTGACCTTCGGAGGTCTGGGCGGGCAGGCGCAGGAGTGTGGCGTCGGAGCGCTCGCTGAGCTGCTCGGTGGTGCGCGTGGGGTAGTAGTTGAGCTGGAGGATGGCCGGGATGTTGCGCTCCTGAATCGTCTCTACAAGGCGCGCGACGTGGCGGGGGTTGGGGGGAACGCCGGGCTTGGGTTCGATCTGCATGACGTCGGTGAGGCTGAGCCAGCCGGCCACGTAGGTCCAGGATTTGTGGTAGGTTACGACCTGGCGGCGCTCGGCGGGAAGATCGCGAAATAAGAGCTCAAAACGCTGGGCGACGCGGATGAGATCGCGGGCCAGATTGCGGCTGCGCTCCACGTAAGCGTCGGCGTTGGGCGGGTCGAGCTCGGCCAGGTGGCGGCCGAGCGCCAGCGCGACGCGCGCGCCCTGGCGGGGGTCGGTGGTGTAGTGGGGGTTCCCGCCGGGGTGCACATCGCCCATGGTGCGATCGACCGGGCCGCGGGGCACGTCGGCGGCCACGATATGGGCGGAGGCGTCAAAGTAGCCGGGCTGGCCGGGTTGAAGTTTCGGATTGCGCGCGCCGGTGATCAGCGTGGGGAGCCAGCCAATTTCCAGGTCCATTCCCACCAGCACGAGCAGGTCGGCGCGGTGGAGCAGGGGCACGAAGCTGGGGCGAGGATCGACGAAGTGGGGATCGTCTCCGGGGCGCACGAGGGTCTCGACGGTGCCCTGGTCGCCGAGCACTTCGGTGGCGATGGCGCCGAGGTCGGGGGTGGTGGCCACGACGCGAAGTTCGGCTGTGGCCGGGGAGGCGACCAGGAGCACCAATGTGGCGATGAGGCCGAAGATCGCTTTGATGATGGCGGTTTTCTGGCGTTTGAGCGGGTGTGACATCGGAGCTCCATCCGGGTGGAGAGGCACATAGTGAAGCGCAAAAGCTCTGGGCGCGGCGCGCCGGGCGCGGACCCTAACGTTGAACGGTCGTGAATGCAAATGTATTGCAACAACGCCGGGGGAGGTGGGGCACAGGGCAATCGCAAAGTGGGTCCCCACCATCCGCCACCGTAGGGGGACCCCTTGTGGGTCCCCGCCCTGGGAGTTCCGGAGGGGCACAAGACCCCTCCCTACGGATTGGGTGGGTTCTCCATAAAAAAACCTCGTGGGACTTTGCGATTGCCCTGAGGGGGGCAGCGGTGCGATTGACTTCTGTGCGGGGGCGCTGCGATAGTCCGCCCGAGCGCCTTCTTCTAAAAGATGCGCTTCGTGTCAGGGAACCCGGTGCAAATCCGGGACGGTCGCGCCACTGTGTGCAGCGAGCCGACGGCCAGATGCCACTGTCACCTCGGTTGAGGAGATGGGAAGGCGGTCGGAGGCGATGAGGGTCGAGGTGAATGATCGACGCTCGGGAGCTGTGAGTCAGGATACCTGAACATCATAAAGATCGTTTTGCAGACCTCTTCGCGACAAAGAGCGCCGCATGATGTTGGATTTCAGGACAGCCCCCGGGGGGCTTGTGCGCGTGGTGCGCGCGCTGGCGTGGTGCGCCGGGGTGGGCGTGTGCGTGTGCGCCGCTGGAGAGGCCGCAGCCGGGGAGGCGGAGCGCCTTTTTGAAGAGGTTGCGTCTGCGGGCGATCTGGAAGGTGTTGAAACGATTGGGGTATTGGCGTCGTCGGCGGGAGCATCTTCCGAAAGGGAGGGGCGCGGCGAGGAAGGTGCGGGGGACGAAGTAGACGAAAAAACGCTGCGCGGGCGCACGGTGGTGGGGGATCGGAGCGCGCGCGAGGACGCGCGCCACCCGTCGGGGTTTGTGACCCGGGTGCGGCTCGGGGAGAGCGTGGCGGCCGAGGAGACCCTTGGCGAGTCGCTGGCGCAGGTGGAGGGGGTGCAGCTCTCGAGGGCGTCGAGCCCGGGGCAGCCGGCCTATGTTTCGGTGCGCGGCGGAAGCCCCCGCCAGCTTGTCGTCTACCTCGACGGCCTGCGCCTGAGCTCGCCGGCCGGTCTTGGCTTTGATGTGGGGCAGCTCGGGGTGGGGGGCCTGGCCTCGGCCGATGTGTTTCGCGGGGGGGCGGCGGTGGTGCACGGGGCCGGCGCGCTGACCGGCTCGGTGCAGTTAAACCCGCGGGTGCCCACCCACGGGGTTCGCGCCAGCGCGCGGCTGAGCGCTGGAAGTTTCGGGAGCGCGGGCGCGCAGGCCGCGCTCGGTGTGGCCGGGCAGCGCGCGGGGTTGCGCCTGCACGCCGGCGTGCGCCGCAGCGAGGGCGATTTTGGCTTTGTGGACAATCAGGGTGTTTTGCAGGCCCGGCGCAACAACGACCACCGGCGTTTTGGTGGCGGGGGCACCGGCGTGCTCAAGGTTGGCGAGGGCGGTGAACTTCGCCTGACCACCCTGGTGGAGGAGGGCGCCGGGGGAAGCGCTGGCCCCTCGGAGTTTCAGCGCTCTTTTGAGCTGGCGCGGGTCGACGATCATCGCCGCCTGGCCAGTCTGCGCTACACCTTTGAGGGGGAGCGCTGGCAGGCCCACGCCGACCTGGGTGCCCAGGACCGCGCGTACCGCTACGAGAACGCCCGCGGGCATATGACGCTTGAGCATGTGGAGGCCTACTCGCGCCAGCAGACGGTGGCGGCCACCGGCGGGGCGCGGCTCTTTGCCGGGGCGCATCTTCTGAACCTGACTGGTGAGCTCAGGGCGGAGCGTTATGAGGCCGCCGATGGCGCGTCGACCCTGGGGGCGCAGCGCCTCAATGCGGCGCTGGCGCTCTCGGAGGAGTGGTTGCTGGCGGGCGATGCGCTGAGTCTTGTGGGGGCGCTTCGCGGAGAAGTTCTGCGCGAGCAGGTGTCGGATCTTTCAATGGATTCAAGGGTTTACGTGCCCCTTGTTCCGGCCATCGGCGCGATCTGGCGGGCGCATCCGCGGCTGGAGGCGCGCGCCAACCTTGCAAAAACCTTCCGTTCGCCGCACTTCGACGAACTTTATCTTTCGACCGAAGCGGTGCGCGGCAACCCCGATCTTTTGCCCGAAGAGGCCGTGGTGGCCGACGCGGGCCTGCGCCTTCGGCTGGGCCCCGAGGCCAACCCGCAGGCGCTGGAGCTGGGGGCGGCCTATTTTCATAACGAGATCGGGCAGATGATCCTCTTTTTGCCCATCTCGGCCTACGTCTACCAGGCTCAAAACCTCTCCGGGGCGCGCGCCCACGGGCTGGAGGCGACCCTGGGCTGGGCGCCCTTTGAGCGTCTGCGTCTGGATGGAAGTTACACGCTGACGCGGGCGTATTTGACGATCGACCAGGGGGGCAGCCCCGCGCAGCTTCCGCATCAGCCGCGCCACCGCGCCTTCTTGCGCGCCACGCTCGATCTGGGCGGTCTTCTGCCCGCGGAGACGTTTCAGACCTTTCTTAAGGACGCGCGTCTTCAGGCCACGGCGCGCTATCGCAGCCGAGTGCAACTCGACAACTTTGGCAGCCTGCAGAGCCCCGGGGCGCTGCGCCTGGATCTGGGCGGTCGCGCGAGCCTGGGCGGCGGGCTTCGCTTAGGGCTGGAGGTGCAGAACCTGCTCAACGATCAGCGCGCGCAGGACTTTTTGCAGCGCCCGCTTCCGGGCCGTGCGATTTTTGTCTCTCTGGAGCTTCTGGCCGAGGATTTTTGATGTCTTTCGATTATATCAATTGTTTCAATGGGTTGTGGGGCGCTGTGCTGGTGGCAGGTTTCGTTGCTGGCTGTGGCGAACCTGTGGATGAGGCGCAGCCGGCCGGTGCGCTTGTGGAGGTCTGTGAGGAGGGGGGCGCAAGCTACGATCTTTTTGTGGACTCGCGGGTGAGCACGACCGGGCCGCTGGCCAACGATCTGGCCAAAGGGTCGAGCGGGGTGTGGGTGGTGGAGAGCGGCGCCAACACACTGAGTCTTTTTGATGTGGCGCGCGAGCGTTATGTGGCCGGGGCGGCGGCGCTGGGCAGCGATCGTAACCCTTATGCGGTGGCGGTGGAGGAGGGGGCGGCGCCCTCGGGGGCGGAGCGGCTGTGGGTGGCCAACTATTCGGCGCATAGCGTGAGCGTGGTCGACGGCCAGACAGGCGATATCATCGCGGAGATCGAAGATCTTTCGTTCAAAAACCCCTCGGCGGTGGCGGTGGGGGAGCGCTACGTGTACGTGGGCAACGTCAACTATTTGAGCGTGGCGGAGGGGTTCGGGGAGGGGAGCATCGCGGTGATTTCGCGCGACGCGCTGGAGGTGGTTGCGAGCGTGGCGACGACGTTTAAGAACCCGCACTCGCTCAGCGTGGAAGAGGTCGATGGGGAGGAGGTGCTGGTGGTGAGCGCCGCTGGCGAGGTGGTCTTTGGCGCAGAGGGCGTGACGCTTCGGGGGGAGGCCGGCGTGGAGCTGATGCGATTTGGCGCCGATCCGACCTCACCGGAGGTCGCCTCGTACGCCTTAGGTCAGCGCGAGGGCTCGGTGGTGGGGGCGCCCGGGCGGCCGGTGCGGGTGCCGGGCACCGATCTTTTGTATTTTAGCAGCGCGACCGCGCCGGTGCTTTTTGCCTTCGATCTTGGCGAGACCCGCTGGCTGCACGACGCCTCAAATCCTGTGGAGGTCTATGCTTCGAGCGGTGATGCCACGCATAGCCTGGCGGTCGATAGCGCCGGGCGGCTCTGGCTCACCGCCTTCAACCAGGATGCCCTCTATGTGTGGGATCCCCGCTGCGATACGCTGGCTGCCGGGCCGATTCCGCTGGGCCAGGTCGACGATCTGGTGGAAGGTCCGCAGTCGGTGACGATCGTCGAGGACGCCGAGGGCATCGACGCCTACTACCTGCTCTCCAACGCCAACACCCTGGGCCGCATCCGCCTGTTATTTTAGTTTAATAAACAGGGGGTTGGGGGGGAGTGAGGTGTTTGGGAAAGGTGAACAAGGGTGTAAGTTGTTGATATGGCTTTGGATTTTATGAGGTGTTCGCTGCGCGTTTGAGGGTTGCAGCGCTTTCCAATCATCGAAATACGTTGAGAAAAAAGGTGAGGGTTATGGGTGAAGGTAAAAAATTTCAGGATCCGAATATCGCGATCAATCGCGTGTATACGCGCAAGGGCGATGCGGGGACGACGCGGCTGGTGGGTGGGCAGAAGGTCAAAAAGAGCCACGATCGCATTGAGACCTACGGTACGGTCGATGAGTTGAACGCGGTGGTGGGCGCGGCGCGCCAGACGATCGCCGAGGTGTATGCGGGCCATGAGGGTTTTGAGGGGTTGTCGAAGGTGCTCTTTAAGGTGCAGCACCAGCTCTTCAACCTGGGGAGCGTGCTGGCGACCCTGCCCGAAGATGTAGGCCCGAAGATGCCGCGGGTCGACGCCGACGATGTGGCGGAGCTGGAGGGGTTGATCGACCGGTACAACGAGGAGCTTCCGCCGCTGCGATCCTTTGTGTTGCCGGGTGGCACGCGGCTGAATGTGGAGCTGCATCTGGCGCGCACGGTGTGTCGGCGCGCGGAGCGACTGGCGGTGAAGCTTGGCGATAGCGAGGAGGTCGATGCGCAGGCGGTGGCCTATTTGAACCGCTTGAGCGACGCGTTTTTCGTGTTCAGCCGCTGGGCGTCGGTGGCTGCCGGGAGTGATGAGGTGCTCTGGGACCCCAACGTCTGAGCTGGCGTGTGGTGTGGGGGGGCGGCCAGAGGCGGCGTGGTGGTGGGGGTTAGAAGCTGATGTTGAGGCCGCTGCTGAGGGCGGCGCTGATGTTGAGCGCCGGGTCCAGATCGGTGAGGTAGGCGTGCAGGCGGGGGCGCAGGTAGACGCCGACGCCGTAGCCGAGCTCGATGAGCAGATCGAGGTCGAGGGCGGCGGTGAGCACGGAGCGATCCGGGTTGACCTCTTCGCCGCGCACGGCGGTGCCCAGAGCCAGGGCCACGTCGAATTGCACTTTTTCCATGCTGCGTCCGGCCGAGACGAAGAAGCCACCGACGACCATCAGCGGGTCGTCGTAGCCGAACTCGCGCATGCGCTCCTGGTTGACGTCTTTGCGGATTTCGAAAAAGAGCATCTCCACGCCCCCGTAGAGGCCGATGGCGATGTCGACGGGCCGCGGTGTGCGCTCGTCGCGGGTGCGGGGCTGCACCTGAAAGCGGTAGCCCAGGCGGGCGTGCAGGATCTCCCAGGCCTGAAAGATGTCGGGGTTATCCTCGTTGATCGATTCGAGAAAAGGGGTCTCAAACTGGCCGGTGAACTGCTCGCGGGTCATCATGGCGAGGAGGTCGGGAAGCACCATCAGCCCGGGGATGCGCACGTCAATGTGGTATTCGCCGGCTTTGTAGCGAAAGCCCATATCGGCGTAGCGAAAGAGGTAGGTGTCTTCGGCGCCGAAGAGCATCTGGCCATAGAGCCCCACGCGTAGCGCGAAGCGCTCGTGGGAGGGGCCGACCAGGCGCACATTGTCGGGAAGTTTTTCAGCAAAAGGAGCGGTCGAGTCAGGGGTGGTTTGAGCGTGGGCCGGCGCGGCGATTATGAGGGCGATGAGCCACGTGGAACAGAGCAGCGCCGCCCTCCAGAACGCGTGGCGGGCGGCGCGTGGTCGCTTTGTTCTCTCATTCACCAGAAACATCGGGGTGCCGGGCAATCGGACAATTCAGGTGCAAAAAACATCTGAAGTTGAATTTATTGATCGTAATATAATTAAAACTACTGGTTTGGTGAGCTGGCCGAGGTGGCGCCGAGCGCGGGGAGGTAGGCCAGGCGCAGGTAGTCGAGCACCATGCGCCGGGCGTTGTAGCGCCAGCCCAGGCTGAGCATGGCCCACTTCATGCGTGCGATCCAGCCCGCGCGCAGGCCGCGGTGGTCGAGCTCATAGTAGAGGGGGAGCACTTCATCTTCGAGCACCCGGTAGAGTTCTTGGGCGTCGAGGGCGTCCTGGGCCTCGGGGTCGGGGAGCTCGGCGCCCTGGCCGATGGCGAAGCCGTTTTCGCCATCAAAACCCTCGGCCCACCAGCCGTCGAGGATCGAGCAGCCGAGCGCGCCGTTGAAGACGGCCTTCTGGCCGCTGGTGCCGCAGGCTTCCTGGGGGCGGCGCGGGTTGTTGAGCCAGAGGTCGACGCCCTGGACGAGGTGTCGGGCGATGTTCATGTCGTAGTCGGCCAGAAAGACCACCCGGCCGCCGAGGGCGGGGTCGGTGGTCAGCCCGACGATTTTTTCGATGAGCGCTTTGCCAAAACGGTCGGCGGGGTGAGCCTTGCCGGCGTAGATGATCTGGATGGGGCGCTCGCTGCTGTGGATCATCGCCTTAAAACGCTCCAGATCGCTCAAAATCAGGTCGGCGCGTTTGTAGGTGGCGAAGCGGCGGGCGAAGCCGATGGTGAGAACGTCTTGATCGAGGCCGCTGCCGGGGCGCACCTGGCCCGGGCCATCGCCGCGGGGGCCGGGCTGGGAGGCCAGGCGCGTCTGCACAAAATCCAACAACTTCGCCTTGAGGATCTGGTGCGTCTCCCAGAGTTCGCCGTCATCCATCGCGGCGATTTCTTGCCAGGTCTCGGGGCGCTCCATGCGTTTATGCCAGTCGGGACCTAAGTGGCGATCGAAGAGCGCGCGCATCTGCGGGGCCAGAAAGGAGGCCACGTGAATGCCGTTGGTGATATGCCCGATGGGCACCTCGTGGGCGGGGCGCTGCGGCCAGAGGTTTTGCCACATCTGGCGGCTGACGCGGCCGTGGAGGTTGCTCACGCCGTTGGTGAACTGGCTCATCTTCATGGCGAGCACGGTCATGCAGAAGGGCTCGTTGGGGTCGTCGAGATCCAGGCGCCCCAGACCGTGGAAGGCGCGAAGATCGAGGTTGAGGCGCTCGCGAAGATCGCCCAGGGCCTCATCGATCATCTCCGGGGCGAAGCGGTCGTGGCCGGCGGGCACAGGGGTGTGCGTGGTGAAGACCGTCTGCCGGGCGACGCGCTGGCGAGCCTCCTCCCAGTCGATGCCCTCCTCGGCCATGCGGCGCGCGCAGAGCTCCAGGGTGGCAAAGGCGCTGTGGCCCTCGTTGAGATGAAAGACCCCGGGGCTGATGCCGAGCTGGGCCAGGGCGCGCACGCCGCCGACGCCGAGCAAAACCTCCTGGCGGATGCGCGTGCGCTGGTCGCCGCCGTAGAGCTGGGTGGTCAGGCGGCGATCGTCAGGCGGATTGAGATCGATGTCGCAGTCGAGGAGTAAGAGGCGAGTGCGGCCGACGTGCGCCTCCCAGACGTGCAGGCGGATGGGGCGGCCGGCGACTTCGACCTGCACCACCCGGGGTTGGCCGTCGGCATCCAAAAGCTTGCGGATGGGCAGGGTGTCGACGCGGGTGCGACCGTAGAGCTCGCTCTGGCGGCCCTCCTCATCGAGGGCCTGCTGAAAGTAGCCCTCGGCATAAAAAAGCCCGACGCCGACGATGGGCACGCCCAGGTCGCTTGCGGCCTTGAGGTGATCGCCGGCCAGCACGCCCAGGCCGCCCGAATAGATCGGCAAAGACTCGTGCAGGCCGAACTCCGCGCAGAAGTAGGCCACCGGCCGGCGGTGCAGGGGGGCGGCCTCCATCAGGGTGGAGGGGCCGCGCTCGCGCAGCTCGTCGGCCTGGCGGCGCGCGGCCTGCTGGATGCGGCTTGCCAGCGCGCCGCGGCCGGCGCGCGCCTCAAGCTCCCCGGGCTCAAAGCTCTCGATAAAGGCGATGGGGTTCTGGTGAAGCCGCGACCAGCGCTCGGCGTCCAGCGTCTCGAAGATCTCCCAGATCTCCGGGTGCCAGCTCCACCAGAGGTTCGCGCTCAAATTCTTAAGGTGTCCGACCAGCTCAAAGGAATCGCTCATGAAATCATGGCTCCAATGGAACGCCGTGAGCTGTCGTCGATGACGCGTCTACTGCATGGAGAGCACCCCGGGCTGTGTTGCAAAGCCTCGACGATGCGAAAGCATCGCCTGTGTTTTGCGCCGTGCCCGAGTCACTCTCAATCTCGTATCCGTCGACATCGACTTCTGCCCATGGTGTTGGTGAGGCGCGGTCAGGACGGCGAGAGCGCGCGGGTAGGTTGTGGTACCGCGACTATTTGATGATGAGTTCGACGGAGGGGCCCGTGGAGAGGGTAACTTCGCCGGACTGGGCCACGTGCATATCCCCGTCGATGGTGTAGTTGATGGGCTCCGAGGAGCGGAAGACGGCCCGGGAGCTAACCTCGCTGCGAATCTTACGCTCGTCGACGGGCAGGCCAAGACGAATTCTCGGCAGCGCGAGCGCAATGTCCACTGGACCGCCGGTCACGCCGAGCAGATGGAAGGTATTGTCGCGCTCCTGGCAGCGGATAAAAGGCCGAAACCCGAGGCCGATCTGGTCGACGGTGCTGGCGAGCACCGAGGCGTAGTCGCGCTCCTCCCACATGCTTTCGTCGAACTCGATGCTGGCGTTGAAGGGGCGAAAGAGGCGTCGGGGAAGCTCCCCGCCCACCGGCATCGTCCCCAGCGCCTTGCCGAGCAGCACCCCGGCGGTGGTGGGGCTGGGGTTGCCGGTGGCGTAGTACTCTTCGAGAAAATTCGAGACGATGCCGTTGCCAAAAATAAACCCGTAGCGCTCGCCAGTCTCATCTTCGACCTTGAGGATATCGCGGCGCGTCGTCTCAAAAGGCTGGCCGGTGTAGTACTTTTCGACCAGGTTCGCCAACAGCTTGGGCGGCGCCCCGCTGATGCCCACGGCGTTGGAGACGGTGTTCATCGTGCCCCCCCGCAACAGCGCAACTTTCGGGAGCGGCTCGTCGCCGTAGACTTTAATAAAATTGGTCAGCGTGACGTGGTTGGTGCCGTCGCCGCCGTTGAGCGCGAGGATCTCGATGCCGTTGTCTTTAAACTTACGGGCGACCTCCTCGACGTCTTCGATGCGGTTGGTCAGCTCGTAGGTGTCGTGCTGGCCGAGCATGTAGCCCAGCCGGCGCATCCGCTCGGGGTAGCGGCGGTTACGGCGGCTGTGGGGGTTGGTGATAATTCCGATGCCAGGCATAGGCTGTCCGCGAAAACGGTGGGCGAATTAGGGGCGCGGCGCGGTTTTTCAAGAGTGCGGTCGGAGCGCGGCGCTCAGGAGTCAAACGGCGCGTAAGATAACGATCCGGGCAAAGGGTGGCAACGGTGCCGAGCGTCCCAGGACGAATCCAGCGGCGTTGTCCGGGATTCGCGGTAGCGCTGTGCCGAGCGTCCCAGGACGAATCCAGCGGCGTTGTCCGGGATTCGCGGTAGCGCTGCTACAGCTTCATCCCGGCCTCCTTGCTGGGCTTCGCCCTGGAGACGCTCGGGTTGGGGGGGGCGCGGAGGTGGCGTGCGGGTTGTGGTTAGGTGGTTGGGTGGTTGGGTGGTTGTGGGGCGCCGGGGTTCGCGACGTGGGTCGATTCGTGAGGGTGTCTGGTGGTGTGCGGGTTGTGGTTAGGTGGTTGGGTGGTTGTGGGGTTGTGGGGCGCCGGGGTTCGCGACGTGGGTCGATTCGTGCGGGCGGCCGGTGGCGTGCGGGTTGTGGTTAGGTGGTTCGGTGGTTGGGTGGTTGTGGGGCGCCGGGGTTCACGACGTGGGTCGATTCGTGAGGGCGTCTGGTGGCGTGCGGGTTGTGGTTAGGTGGTTCGGTGGTTGGGTGGTTGTGGGGCGCCGGGGTTCACGACGTGGGTCGATTCGTGAGGGCGTCTGGTGGCGTGCGGGTTGTGGTTAGGTGGTTCGGTGGTTGGGTGGTTGTGGGGCGCCGGGGTTCACGACGTGGGTCGATTCGTGAGGGCGGCCGGTGGCGTGCGGGTTCGAGATCGAGATCGAGTCCGAGATCGAGAACGAGCACGAGTACCAGTACGAGATCGAGTACCAGTACGAGCACGAGTACCAGCACGAGCACGAGTACCAGTACGAGCACCAGTACGAGTACGAGATCGAGAGGGGGGGGAGGTGACCCGGGTCGGAAGGCGTTGCGGGAGCGCGCCGTGGGGGAGGTGACCCGGGTCGGAAGGCGTTGCGGGAGCGCGCCGTGGGGGAGGTGACCCGGGTCGGAAGGCGTTGCGGGAGCGCGCCGTGGGGGAGGTGACCCGGGTCGGAAGGCGTTGCGGGAGCGCGCCGTGGGGGAGGTGACCCGGGTCGGAAGGCGTTGCGGGAGCGCGCCGTGGGGGAGGTGACCCGGGTCGGAAGGCGTTGCGGGAGCGCGCCGTGGGGGAGGTGACCCGGCTCCTCGGCGGTAGGCCGGGCGGCATTTTCGCCCTGGCGAAGCTCAGAAAAGGCCCGTGGGGTGGCGCTGGAGCCCTGGCGAGGCTCGGGAGGGGCAGGTGGGAGGGCAGGGGGGCGAGTTCTTCATACGAAGGGGGTATGGGAGCTTCGGGGGAAGGGGGTGTCGGACATCCTGGCTGACAGGAGGGGCCTTGGGGCGCAGGGATGTCGGACACCCTCCGGGGCCGGAGGGGCTCTTGTTTCGGAGGCTTAGCGGCGCTCGGAGACAAGACCGGGTCTTGTTTTGGAGGGTGTGGATCACCCAAAATGGGTAGGTTCTGGTACTTTCGGCGCCGGCGTGGCATCCTGAGCTTCTGGTGAACAACGAGATGCGGGGCCGCGGCGCGTGAGCTGGCGCGGGGCGAGCTGCTTGCAAGCGAACCTACTTTTCAGGTCGATACGACGCCGGTTCGCTACGCGCCGACCCTTCAAAGCCTGGTCGATCCTGCTACGGGGGCGTACGCGCATATCGACTCCGCGACCCACGTCAACCACTACGGGTGGTACCGCATCAGCGCTATTCGCTGAGCGCTTTTGAGCTCGGGGAGCAGATGCGCGCGCGGGTTACGGGGCAGGCCGGGCAGATTGTGACGGCGTTTCACCACAACTGGACCGGGGAGCCGGCCTCGATCGAGCTGTCCCGCGACGGGGAGGTCATCATGGCCGACGTTGCTCGCCCCGGCGCTGGCAAGCAGTCTCTGGAGACCGGGCCGAGTGATTTGGCGATCTACACGGTATCTGATCCACGTTCAGCCCTATGCGTCGCAGATCTCCAGACTCTGGCTTGTCGTAAAATGTTCGGTGCCGGAGTGAGCGTGATGCGCACTCATCCCATCCGCGTGATGACCGAACTCCAAAGGGCGAACCACCAGACGCCCGCACGAATCGCCCCACACCGCAAACCCGGGCGCCCCGCAACCCCACAACCACATAACCACTCAACCACAACCCGCGCCCCTCCCAACGCCCGCACGAATCGCCCCACACCGCAAACCCCGGCGCCCCACAACCACACAACCACCCAACCACCTAACCCCAAAGCGGACCCCCAAACGCCCGAACGCATCACCCCACACCGCGAACCCGGGCGCCTCCAGCGGGCGCCTCGTCACCCACTTGTAAAAAACCTTTATTGCCCCACTCGGGTGAGGGGGCTAAAGTCTGCGCACTCGTGAAGGAGCTGGAAACGCGCGGCGCTTTTTCGTCGGTTTAACGCCGGCCGGTCGTGCGTGGTGGTCAACCCTGGTAGTTGCGGACGGGCAGACGATGTCGAAGAAGGTTGTGATCCTCGGTGGTGGTGTCGGTGGGATGAGCGCGGCTCAGGAGCTCGCTGAGCGCGGTTTTGATGTGGAGGTCTACGAGCGGCTCGATGTGCTGGGCGGCAAGGCCCGCAGCATTCCGGTGCCGGGCTCGGCCAGCGGGGGGCGAAAGCCGCTGCCGGGGGAGCACGGCTTTCGCTTCTTTCCGAGCTTTTACAGACACACCTTCGATACGATGAAGCGCATCCCCTACGGCACCAACCGTCGCGGGGTGTACGATAACCTCATTGAGACCACGCACGTGATGGCGGCGCGCGAGGGAATGACGGAGATTTCCTTTCCGCTCTATTTGCCCGAGCGGCTGGATGACTGGGAGATGCTCTACCGCCTCATTGTGAAGAATGAGGCGAATATCCCGCGCAGCGAGATGCTCTTCTTTGCGCGCAAAGTGCTGCAGTTTTTGACGGCCTGCACCGAGCGGCGCAACACCGAGTACGACGACATCACCTGGTGGGATTTTGTGGAGGCCGACGGCAAGTCCGACGAATACGTGGACTTTCTGGCCGTGGGGCTGACCCGCGACCTGGTGGCGATGCAGGCCGAGATCTCGAGCTCGCGCACCGTGGCGCGCATCTACGTGCAGCTGATGCTGGGTATTTTGCAGCCCTGGCTGCATGTCGACAGCATCCTCAACGGGCCCACCACCCGGGTGTGGATCGACCCGTGGGAGGCGTATCTGACCCAGCTCGGCGTGAACTTCCATAAGGAGGCCAGCGTGGACTCCTTTGAGTTTGATGAGGCCAGCGGGCGTATCAGCGGGGTGAACATCACCCAGGGCGGCGACACCTTTAAGGTGGAGGCCGACTACTACGTGAGCGCGCTGCCGGTGGAGGTGATGGCTCAGAAGGTAACGCCGGAGATGGGGCAGAAAGATCCGATGCTCGCCACGCTCGACCAGCTGCAGACGGGGTGGATGAACGGGATCTTGTTCTTTTTGAACAAGGATATCTCGCTGAACCACGGGCATATCCTCTATGTGGACAGCCCCTGGGCGCTGACCTCGATCTTCTCGCAGAACTTCTGGGAGGACATCGACCTCGATGAGTACGGCAACGGGGATCTTGAGGGGATTTTGTCGATCTGCATCTCGGACTGGAACACCCCCGGGGTGATTTACGGCAAGGCCGCGCGCGATTGCACCGCCGAGGAGATCAAGGAGGAGGTCTGGGCGCAGATCACAAGCCGTCTCAACGACACGGGCACCATCTACCTGGATCCGGCCGACGTCATCGAGTGGTTCCTCTCGCCGACCATCGACATTCAGCCGGGGCAGCCGACGAAGAACACCGAGCCGCTTTTGCTGAATACGGTTGGCTCGCTGCGCTACCGGCCGGAGGCCGCCTCGCAGATCGAGAACCTCTTTCTGGCGAGCGATTACGTGCGCACGAACACCGACCTGGCGACGATGGAGTCGGCCAATGAGGCGGCGCGGCGTGCGGTCAACGGGATCCTGGGCCGGGAGGGCTGGGTGCTGGGGCTTTGCCGTCTTTATGAGCTGGAGGAGCCGCTGATCTTCAAGCCCGCCCGCGCCATTGATTACCTGCGCTTTAAGATGGGGCTTCCCCAGCTCGACTATCTTTGAGGCGAGGCGCGCGCCGTGGTGAGGGAAAAATCTTTCCTTCGGCGGCGCGCGCACGTAAGCTTGCAGCACCTGAGAGCCACGCACTACCCCGGCCTCGCCACCCTCCCTTAGCGGAGCCCTGGCGAGGCAAAGTTTGCCCGAGCCCCCGGAGCCGGGAGCGCAGAGAGGTTGTATCGATGTTGGACGTAAAGTCGGAAGGGTGGATGGAGCAAACCGTGCGGCGCTTTATGCCGGAGGGGGAGCTGGAGGACTCGAACAAGCTTTTTCGGGCCCGGGTGGTGGTGGCGCTCTCATTTGCGCTGGCGGTCTTTGGTCCGATCTATGCCGCGCTCCTCTATGTGGTCACCGGCACGCGGGCCGAGCCCGTTGCGACGATGCTGGCGACGCTCGGGGTGGTGGCCGGGCCCTTTTTGATGAAGGCGAGGGTGCCGCTGGTGGTGGTGGGCAACTGGCTGACCTTTTGCGGCTACGCGCTCTTTGCCTTTGTGGCGTCGAGGGAGCTGGGGCTGGCGGTGCTGATCTGGCAGGTGGTCTTTGCGATGTTTGCCGCGTTGATCGCCGGGAAGCGCTCGGCGCTGAGCTGGCTTGTGATCATGTCGTCGACGACGGCCTATTTTTACGTCAGCCTGATCCGCGGGGCGCCGCCGGAGGGGGTGCTGCTCAACACCACGCAGCTGATCTGGGAGATGAGCCTGGTCATCGGCATGTTTGCCGCGGTCATGGTGCTCACGCTGACCTATGAGACGATCAAGGAGTGGGCGATCACCGAGGTGCGTCGCAGTGAGGCGCAGACCCGGGCGATCTTTGATGCGGCGCCCGACGGTATTTTGACGCTGAGCAGCCAGGGGGAGGTCGGGCGGGCGAACGCCGCGGCGATGGACCTGTTGGGCTATGAGCAGCAGGAGCTTCTCAAAGTTCCCTTCTTCAAGATGGTCCCCCAGATCGCACAGTCGTCACCCACCTCGCCGCACGCGAGCGAGGGGGCGTCGCAGGATGGCGAGGAGGTGTTCAGCAAGGCGCGCCCCAACCGCGAGGGCATCAGCGCCTGGCTGGGGCGCGGTCATGAGACCGAGGCGCACCGGCGAGATGGGCAGGTGTTTCCGGCGGAGCTGAGCCTGACGCGGATCGATGAGGAGGAGCGTTTTGTAGCGATCCTGCGCGACATCACCGAGCGTCGCGAGTTTCAGGAGAGCCTTAAAATTGCGCGTGACCAGGCCGTGGAGGCCAACCACGCCAAGAGTCGCTTTCTGGCCAATATCAGCCACGAGCTGCGCACGCCGCTCAACGCCATCATCGGCTACAGCGAGCTGATCCTCGACGATCTGCAGGAGCTGGAGAAGGTCGACTCCGCCGATCTTCGCCCCGACGTGAGCAAGATCGGGAAGGCGGGGCGCCACCTGCTCGGGCTGATCAACCAGGTGCTGGATCTGGCCAAGGTCGAGGCCGGCAAGATGGACGTGTACGTCGAGACGATCGACGTGCGCGAGCTCATCGAGGAGGTCTCCGACACAATCATGCCGGTGATCTCCAAGAATAGAAACGTGC